>DATHUZ010000055.1:0-4298 GCA_035461725.1 Anaerolineae bacterium | reverse complement strand
GAAGCAACCCGCCGGCGTGTCTGTACCCCCTCGCCCACGCGGAGCACCACCACGGCGAGCAAGATCACGATGCTGCCGCCTACCTGGAGTGCGTCCAGCCGCTCGCCGAGCAAGACGTAGGCGATGGCGGTGGTAAAGGCCGGCTCGAGGGTGACGATCAGGTTGGCGACGGCGGAGGGCAGGTGGGCCAGGCTGACGTTGTAGAGGCCAAATCCGACCAGCGTCGGCCCCGCCGCCAGCAGGGCGAGTAACCCCCACGCGGGCAGGGTACTGCCGGCAGCAATACCTCCCAACGCGACGAGATCGCGCACACCGGCCGCCGTGCCCGGCACGATCTCTATCGGCGCCAGGTTCAGCCCAAGCAGGCAGACGGCGGCAAAGCCAAACGTGTAGAGGAGCGTCGCCCACGGGTCGAGCCCACGCCGTGCCGCCGAGCGGCCCATCAGCGTGTAGAATGCGTACCCCAGCCCTGACAATGCCCCGGTCGCGATGCCGAGCAGATTCGTGTCCCAGACCGCGCGGCTCCACGCGCCCGAGACGAGGGCGCAGCCGCCCAGGCTCAGGGCGACGGCGAGCAGCCGGGCGGCGTCGAGCCGCTCGCCGAACAGCCAGCGGCCAAGGAGCACGGTCAGACCGGCGGACGAGTAGACGAGCACGGTCGCCACCGCGGCGCCGGTGAGCGCCACCGCCAGGGTCCAGAGGACGTTAAAGGCGGCCAACACCAGGCCATAGGCGGCCAGGTAGGGCAGGTGGGCGCGCCCCACACGCAGCCGGCCCGGCGCCAGCAGCGCGAGCAGGGGCAGCAGCGCCACCGCCACCAAAGTATCGCGCCAGAAGGCGAGGATGAGCGGCGGCACGTGGTAGACGTGCGTCAGGCAGCGGATCAGGATGCCGGTCAGCGACAGGATGGCCGCCGCCACCAGCGCGGCCGTGTACCCGCGCGCGACGTGGGCCTCGGTGGACAGTGGTGCGTGCATTCAGTCATCTCCTCAGAACCAGGATCGATGCTCAGTGTAACGTAAAATCGGCCTGGTGTATAGAGCCAAATCGACCCAATTTCGACCGGACCAATTGACAAAGCGGCTGAGATCGAGTACACTCGTCATACAGGCATCAGGGAGGGAGGATGCGTATCGCACTTGATCGCGGCAGCGACGAGCCGCTCTACCGCCAGATCCAGGCTTTTTTGAGCGACAGCATTCTTTCCGGGAGCATGGCGCCAGGCACACGCCTGCCGGCCACCCGGGCGCTGGCCGCCGACCTGGGCGTCAGCCGTATGACGGTGGAGAGCGCCTACGCCGAGCTGGAGGCGGACGGCCTCGTCGCGGCGCAGGTGGGCAGTGGTACCTTTGTGCTGCCGCCGTTCCCGGTGCGGCCCGCCGCCGGCGACGCACCCGGCACCGCCTGGCCCGCGTGGCACCATGGGCGACGATGGGAGACGGAGGGGGCGCACGCCGCATGGACCGCCACGCCGCTCGACGCGGCCGTGCCTGCCGCCGGCCACACCCACCCGATCCCTTTTGCCGGCGGGGGTGGCGATGCCCGCCGTTTCCCCATCGACGAGTTTCGACGCACGATCCAGGCGGTGATGCGGCGCGACGGGACCGCTGCCGTCGAATATGGCGACCCACGCGGCTACCCCCCGCTGCGCGCGACGATCGCCCAGGTGCTGGCCAGCCAGGGACTGCAGGCCAGCGCCGGCAATGTGCTGGTCACCGCCGGCTCGCAGGCGGCGCTCGCGCTCGTCTCGCACCTGCTGCTCGGCCCGGGCGATGTGGTCGTCGTCGAAAAGCCGACCTACGGTGGCGCGCTGCAGCTCTTTCGCGCCCTCGGCGTGGTGATGGCCGAGGTGCCGGTGGATGCGGAGGGCATGCAGTTGGACGCGCTGGAGCCGATCCTGCGCGCGCGGCGCCCGCGGCTGATCTATACCATCCCCAACTTTCAAAACCCCACAGGCACCTGCTTGAGCAGCTCGCGCCGCCGGCAGCTCCTTGCGCTGGCCGACCGCCACGGCGTGCCGGTCGTGGAGGACGATTTTGTGGGCGATCTACGCTACGACGGGCGGGCGCAGCCGGCGTTGAAGGCGCTCGACCCGGGCGGGCGCGTGATCTATGCCAGTACCTTCTCCAAGATGCTGATGCCGGGGCTGCGCGTCGGTTTCCTGGTGGCCGACGGGCCGGTGTACGACAGGCTGGTGCGTTACAAGCGTGCCGTCGAGCTGGCGACGTCGAACCTGATGCAGCGCGCGCTGGAGGCGTACGTCACCGTGGGGCGCTACCAGGCCCACCTGCGCCGATCGTGCCAGCTCTACCGCCGCCGCCGCGACGCGATCTGCCGTGCCATCGAGGGTTGGCTGCCGGGTGACCTGGAGTTCGGGGTGCCGGCTGGCGGCCTGTTCGCCTGGGTGCGCCTGCCCGACGGGATCGACGCCGCCGCCCTGCTGCCGGCAGCGCAGGCCGAGGGGGTGGCGTTCGCGCCGGGGCGCGACTTTTTCGTGGATGCCCGGGATGGAGCGCGCACGATGCGCCTCAATTTCGCCGCGTGCACGGTAGAAGAGATCGACCAGGGGGTGCGGCGGCTGGGGAGAATCGTTACACAGAGATACGCAGAGACGCACGGAGAGGCACGGAGGGAAAAATGAGGGCAGTCGCGTTCTCTCCTCTCTCGGCCATCTGTGCGGCCGGCTGCGTATCTGCCGGAACAAAGACGGGCTGCCTTGCGTCTGAGAGAAGCGAGGGAAAAGTGATGGCCTGGCGTCGGGCAACTGTCGCCGGGCTGTGGTATGATCACCAGGCGGGAACATCGGTTCCCGAATCAGAATGACGGGGTTCAGTGCGCTCGCCATCGTGCGCTGGCGCGAGGAGTAGGAGGTCACCTGCCATGAAGAACAACGCTGTTTCGAGGACGTTATGGAGCGCCTTGCTCATTGTATCCCTGCTGCTGGCTGCCTGTGGGCAGACGCCGGTGCCACCACCTACCGAGGCGCCGTCGCCGGTGGCCGGCCCCACCGCGGTGCCGCCAACGGCAACCACAGAGCCCGGGCCGCCGCAGCCGGCGACGGTCGAGCCCTCACCCGAGACCATCGAGCCGCCAGGCCTGGCCGGGCTCGGCGGCGTCGATACCGGTTTTGCCCTCTACGACGAGCCGGCCGTGCGCGTCGAGCCCGCGGTGGCGCACGAGCCGATCGCGCCCGACCTGAGCAACGTGCGCGTGCCTTTTATCCTGTCCGAAGCGCAGCTCGAGCGGCTCGCGCGCGACGGGTTTGTCGTCACGCCCGGTGACGAGCGCGAGTTCTTTACCGTCTACGAGCAGGCGCGCTATGCCAACGTGCCGATTTTCGTCACCAGCGACTCGCTGCTCCACACCTACCACCTGCTCTTTGACAAGGTGCTGCGCACGGCCGAGGAGCAGGCGTTCATCCCGCTGTTGAGCGACCTGAACCAGGCGGTGATGGAGCGCGCCGTGGCGCAGTACGAGGTGCTGCGGGGCACGGGCTGGGAGGACGCGGCGCGCCGCACCGTCGCTTTCGTCGGCGTCGCCGGCCGGCTGCTCGAGCCCGATTTCCCCGTGCCCGAGTATGCTATGGATCTGGTGGACGCCGAGCTGGCGCTGGTGGACGACGCGGCGGGCATGCTGCCCTCGCCGATCTTTCCCGGCCTCGAGTATGGCGAGGACTATACCCAGTACATCCCCCGCGGGCACTATACGCGCAGCGAGGCGCTCGAGGCCTATTTCCGGAGCATGATGTGGTATGGGCGGATGACCTTCCGCCTCGAGACGGATGACCCCGAGGTGGGGCGCGCCGAGACGCGCTCGGCGCTGCTCCTGGTGCACGCGCTGCGCAACGCCGACCTCGGCTACAAGCCGGCGCTCGACGTGTGGGCCGATCTCTACTACCCGACGGTCTTTTTCGTCGGCCGCAGCGACGACCTGACGGTGCTCCAGTACCTCGACGTCGTCGACGATGTGTATGGTCCGGGTGTGAGCACGGCGACACTGGCCGACGAGGCGCTGCTCGACGAGTTCATCGCCCAGGCGAAAGAGCTGCCGGCGCCGCGCATCCTCGGCATGGTGATCGACTATTTCGACGACGAAGCAGAGACCACCAAGGGGCTGCGCCTGATGGGCCAGCGCTTTGTGCCCGACGCCTACATCTTTCGCCAGTTGATGTGGCGCAACGTGGGCAGCGTCGAGAATCCGCGCGGCCTGCCCAAGGGGCTCGACCTGTTCGCCGCGATGGGCTCAGAGCGCGCGTACGAGATCCTCGACGAGATGGGCGAGACAGAGTATGAGAATTA
>DATHUZ010000054.1:0-3375 GCA_035461725.1 Anaerolineae bacterium | reverse complement strand
TTCGCGGTCACGACGGCCGGGCGCGGACGTGGACGACGACGGTGTCCCTCGAATTCTTTCGCCGCCTGCTGCTCGACAGGGCATCCGGGTGGGCTGAATAGGAGCAACGATGATCCGGCAGAGAGCACTGAGCGCGTTGATCGTACTATTCGTTTTGATCGCCGTGGCGGCTGTCCCCGTGCCGTCGCGCGGGGAGGGGAGTGAGGCGGGGGGACTGCTTCGCTACACTACTCATGATCTGTCATTGCGAGGCCCCGTCGTTTCGGGGCCGAAGCAATCCCCACTTCCGAAAGGGGAAGTTGCTTCGCTCGTTTCACTCGCTCGCAACGACAGGGCGGTCGTGCCGGCGACCGTGTGGCAGGCGGTGGCGAGCGAGGGCGAGGTAGACATCCTCGTCGTGCTCCGCGACAGCGCGGACCTGGCGGCGGTGCCGGAAGGCATGGACCGGGTGGCGCGCGGAGAGCTGGTGTACGACGCGCTGCGGCAGGCGGCAGGCCCGGCGCAGGCCGCGCTCCGGGCCGAGCTCGATGCGGCGGGCATCCCATACCGGCGGTTCCACATCGTGAACGCGATCCAGGTCAGGGCCGACGAGGCGCTGCTGCGGACGCTGGCGGCGCGGCCTGACGTGGAGCGGGTCGTGGCCAACACGCCCGTGCCCGGCATCCCACAGGGGGAGGTGGCGGTGCCGGCCACAGCTCCGTTGGGGATCGAGCCCAACCTGGCGCGCATCAACGCCGACGACGTGTGGGCGCTGGGCTACACCGGCGAGGGCGTGGTGGTCGCTGGCCAGGACACGGGCTACGATTGGGACCATCCGGCGCTGATCGGGCAGTACCGCGGCTGGGATGGCTCCACGGCAACGCACGACTATTCCTGGCACGACGCGATCCACGAGGACAACGAGCACACGGCGCCGGGCAACCCGTGCGGTTTTGATTTGCCGGTGCCCTGCGACGACTATGGGCATGGGACGCACACGATGGGCACGATGGTGGGCGACGACGGCGGGACGAATCAGATCGGCGTGGCGCCGGGCGCACGCTGGATCGCGTGCCGGAACATGGAACAGGGCTGGGGCACGCCGGCGACCTACCTGGAGTGTTTCGAGTTCTTCCTGGCGCCCTACCCGGTGGCCGGCACGCCGGATGATGGTGTGCCGGCGCTGGCGCCGCACGTGGTGAACAACTCGTGGGGCTGCCCGCCTGCGGAGGGATGTGACCAGGAGGCAATGGATCTGATCGACGAGGCGGTCAGCGGGCTGCGCCAGGCGGGGATCGTGGTGGTGGCGTCGGCCGGCAACTCGGGCAGCGCGTGCGAGACCGTCGTGAACCCCCCGGCCATCTCGCGCGACGCCGTGTCGGTGGCCGCTTTCGATCACTCCAGTGGCGCGATCGCCAGCTTTTCGAGCCGCGGACCGGTCACCGACGCCCTGGGGACACACCGGAAGCCTGATCTCGCGGCGCCGGGGGTGGCGGTGCGATCGAGTATGCCGGATGGGATGTATGGCAGCATGTCGGGCACGAGCATGGCCGCACCGCACGTGGCGGGGGCCGTGGCGCTGCTGCTCTCTGCGGCGCCGTCGTACGCGGGCAACGTCAGCCTGATCGAGACGGCCCTGACCTCTACCGCTGTGTCGAGGACCACGTCCCAGACGTGCGGCGGCGACGGTCCTACCAGTGTGCCCAACAACGTGTGGGGGTGGGGCGAGCTGGATGTGCTGGCCGCGGTTGAGCTGAGCCAGGCAGGTGGCGTCACGGGCCTGGTCGTCGACGTTCTGGACGGTACGCCGGTTGTGGGCGCCGAGGTGGTGGCGCGGTTGGAGGGATCGAGCAATGTCGAGGGCACCACGTACACGAGCGCTTCCGGCGCCTTTGAGCTGGCGCTGCCTGCCGGCACCTACGACCTGACGGTCGATGCTCACGGCTATGCTCCGCTGACCGAACCGGGCATCGAGATCACCACTCACGCGATCGTCGTGCTGCGAAGGATGGATCTCGTGCCGGTGCCGGTCTACTATCTTCCCCTCGTGGTCATGCCATAATTCTGGACAGGGCTGAGCAGGACGTGGTATAATAAATGCATTGATGTATCATCTCGAAAAGTCGGGGTGGGACGTAAGGCGAATTGGCAATCCGCCCTACATTGCCCCGGTTTATTGAGATGATACGCATGGGTCTACGTTCCTATGACGGTAGGGAGAAGAGAAGGGTTAGAAATCGTGTTGCATCGTCATCTAAACCATCAGCGGTACACACTTGCCGCGATCGACGACGTAATCGCACGCGGCAAGCGCAAGGATTGGGCCGAGCTGCGCCGGGCGGCACTCGAGGACCGGGCGCTGATGGAGAAGGTTCTGCGCGTGTGCGAGGCGCACGTCGCCGATCCCTACGCGCAGCGTTATCACTTCTGGAAGCACTATGCCGAAAGACACCTTGCCTGACTGGGAACGGGTTCTCTCATCTGCCGCTCGCTTGCAGCGCGTCCTGCCGGATGCTGTGCTGGTGGGAGGAACCGCCTCTGCCGTCTATGCGGAGCACCGTTTCTCCGCCGATGCCGATCACGTTCTGACTGATCTCCGGCAGCATTTCGACGAAATTCTTGCCGATCTGGAATCGGTAGCCGGCTGGACGACGGCCCGCATCACCCGCCCGGTGCAGATTCTTGGGAGCCTGGATGGGATCGAAACCGGAGTGCGGCAGTTGATCCGCGAGGAGCCACTGGAAACCACTCAGGTAGAGCGTCTCGGCCAGACTCTCACGCTCCCGACAGAATCCGAGATCCTGCGGATCAAGGGGGCACTGATTCTGAAGAGGAATGCCACGCGTGACTATCTCGACTTTGTCGCCTTGGCCGATCACCTGGGGAACGAGAGAACGGTCGAAGCACTGTCGCCTTTTGATCGCCTCTACCCCCAGCCAAACGAGGAGTCGGCCCTGCAGCAGCTTCAGATCCAGCTCGCCAATCCGCTGCCCTACGACCTGGAAGAACTGAGCCTGACCGAGTACAAGAATCTCGACGCGCGATGGCAGAATTGGGAGACCGTAAAGAACGCCAGTATCCGATATGCTATGCTGATTTTCGATCGGATCACGGGCCTGGGCGCATGATCCCCCCGACACTGTTGTGGAGGACCTGCGACATCGTGTGAGCATTGAAGTGCGGGGCTGCTGTGGGGGAAAAGGCGGCTGAAGCCGCTACCACGAACCGGTCGGGCCGTGTGTGACGCAGTACCTGGCTATTTGATGCCCTCTATCACCGGCTCGGCGCGCACGGTGCCCAGGGTGGGCTCGACGCCGCTGCCGTCGAGCAGGCCGACGGGCTGCAGGGTCTCTTCGTCGTAAAGCACGAGGGTTAGCGTGTAGGCTCCGGGCGCCT
>DATHUZ010000053.1:0-1957 GCA_035461725.1 Anaerolineae bacterium | reverse complement strand
GCCAGCGCGCGGCGCTGGCGGTCGTCTGCCGGTTCCAGCGCCGAAAGGTGGCGTGCAATTGCCAGCGACTGGGCGCTGAACGTATCGAGCTGAAAGCGGGCACAGTCGTCGACGGTGAGCCTGGGTGTGCCCTCGATCAGGTCGACAATGCGCCGCGCACGCGCCGGGTTCTCCAGGTCCGAGCTGAGGTAGAAGGGGTAGGTGTCGTCCACCACCAGGTGGTTGGCCGTGGCGAGCCAACCGCTCTCCGGGTTCAGGGCGTGCGGCAGCTCGTCGAGGGTCAGCTCGTGCCCCCACTCGTACTCGCCTGTCCAGCCCGGCACCGGCGCCAGGCCGTCGCCTTTTCGCACAGGCACCCGCCCCGCTTGCAGGAAACCGATGTTGCCTGCGACGTCGGCGTAGACAAAGTTGAGCGACGGTGCTGCCCAACACTCGGTGGCCGCACGGAACTCGTCCCAGGTGCGCGCTCGATTCAGCTTGAGCACGGCCCCGACAATGTCGCAGGGATCGTGCGCCACCCAGCGCAGAGCCAGGGGCACCGGTTCGCCGACCAGGCTGCTGACGATCGGCCCGTGGTGGGTCACGACGACCTCTTGCACCACCGGCTCGGCGCGCCCCTTGACGCGGATCTCCTCCCGGTGCACGGCGGCCTGCCGCCACTGGCCCCTGTACTCGTAGCGCCGCGGATCGTCCGGATGAAACCGCTCGACGTACAGGTCCTGCGCGTCGTGCCAGGCGATCGTGATGCCCCAGGTGCATTGCTCGTTGTGCCCCACGGCCACGCCGGGCATGCCGGGCAGCGTCGCGCCGGCGACGTGGTAGCGGCCGCCGTGCAGGTGTGCCTGGTACCAGGCGGTGGGGAGCTGCAGCAGCAGGTGGGTATCGTTTGCCAGCAGCGGCCGGCCGGTTGCCGTGCGCCCACCGGCTACGGCCCACTGGTTGCTGTTCGCCGTCGACGGCCCGCTGGCAACAGGAGCCGTTACGACTGCACCCGGGCGCATCGCCTCGGTCCCTTCGGGTGGGGGCGGAGGGGAGAGGGGCGCGAGCAGGCCCGCAGCTCGCGCCAGCGCCTCGCGCAGCGCGGGTGTTCCCCAGCCGTTGGGCGGTGGAGGCGTGCCGGCCGGCAGCCCGGAGCCGCCGGCGATGGACGGGCTGGAGGAAGGATAAGATGGCTCGAGGTCCGCGGCGAGGTCGGCGCCCAACACGTCCGCCAGGCGGGCGCGCACGATCTCGCTCGACCAGTTGCAGCCCATGTTCCAGGCCATCACCTTTAGCCACGACAGGCAGTCCACGGGGCGCCACGGTTCCGGCTCAAAGCGCAGCAGCGTGAACTCGACCGAGCAGCGTCCCTTGTGCGCCGCCAGGTAGGCGTTGACGCCTTCGGTATAGGCTTCAACCGCCTGCCTCGCGTCGTCGCTGAGCGCTGCGACGTCGGCCTCGGCAGCCCGCCGTAGTTGCAGGACACGGAAATAGCGGTCGATCTCGACCGTCTGTGCGCCAATCACTTCCGACAGCCGGCCGGCAGCCAGGCGCCTCTGGAACTCCATCTGCCACATCCGGTCCTGGGCGTGCACGAACCCCTGCGCGAAGAAGAGGTCGTGGTCGTCGCCGGCATAGATGTGCGGCACTCCCCATCTGTCCCGGATGACCTCCACCGGGCCATGCAGCCCCGGCAGCTTCAGCCTGCCCTGGGTCCGCGGCAGCGGCCGGCGCAGCAGCACCCAGAGGGCACCCGCGAGGACGGCGGCACCGATGAGCAGGATCACGAAAAGTACCAGTATGACGGTCAGGACGATCGAGAGTGCGCTCATGCCCTGTCTCCTTTCGTTCTCGAACGAGGTCCAGCACCGTTATTTTACCAGCAACCGGCCACAACTGCAACTCGTAGGGCGACAGGTCACCTTTCTGGAGGCCCGAGCTTGCTCGGGGAGGCTTTCGCCCGGTGGACACCCCCCCA
>DATHUZ010000052.1:0-2916 GCA_035461725.1 Anaerolineae bacterium | reverse complement strand
GAGCGAATCCCCCCCCCCTTGAGGGGGAGGCAGGGGGGGGGTGAAACCTCGCAGCAGCGACGGCGCCAGCTTGACCAGGCACTGAGCCGCACCTGTGGCCCAGCGTGCCTGCTGGCGCTTGAAAGCCGCCATCTGCGGCGGCAGCTCGGCCGGCACCGCGACGTCAGGCAGGTAAAGGGCATGCCACCCGGCGAGCTGAGCGCGAAAGCTCAGGTCCACGTCCTCGGTGAGCGTGTCGCTTTGCCACCCGCCTGCGTCCTCGATCGCCACGCGTCGCCACACCCCCGCGGTGCCGTTAAAATTCATGGCCAGGCCATTGCGGTTGCGGCCAATGTGCTCGACGACAAAGTGCCCGTCGAGCGCGATTGTCTGCACGCGCGTCAGAAGCGAGTAGCCGGCGTTCAGGTAGCCCCAGCGCGCCTGGACGAAGGCCAGGTCGGGCCGGGCTGCCAGGTGGGGCACGGTCCGCTTTAAAAAGTCTGGTGCAGGCACAAAGTCGGCGTCGAGCACGGCGATCAGCTCGCCCCGTGCACGCGCCATGCCATGCGCCAGCGCACCCGCCTTGAACCCCGTGCGAGTGGCTCGGTGCAGCAACTCGACGTCGAGCCCATGCGCGCGGTGGTGCGCCACGCAGGCGCGTGCCAGGCGCGTCGTTTCATCCGTCGAGTCGTCGAGGACCTGGACCTGGAGCCTGTCACGCGGGTAGTCGAGACGCGCGACAGCGTCGAGCAGGCGGCGGATGACGTGTAGTTCATTATAGATCGGCAGTTGCAGGGTGACCAACGGCCACTCTTCGGGCTCGGCTGGCTCAGCTTTGGCTGCTTCCGCCACGGCTGTTTCAGCCGCGCGCGCCCCACGGCGCAGGTAGAGGACCGACAGCAACAGGGCGTTCGCCCCGTATAGGGCCACCAGCAAGGCCGCCACGAAATAGAGAATACTCAGCATCCTTTTTACGGCCTCCATGGTCGGGCAAACGCGCCCAAGTATACCACCTCCGGGCCATCCACGCAAAGGTGACGGTGGGGGCGGCGCATCCACCGCAGGGATTAGGAAAATAGGGAATTGGGGAATTGGGCCTCGGCCAATTCCCCAATTCCCTATTTCCCTCTCTGTTTGACACAAGCAATGGGTTGGCGTACAATGACGAAACGGTGCTATTTTCGTGCCCGGATCTGGATTTATGACCAAGGGAGGAGTAGCTGTGAACATCCGCTTCGCGGCAAAACAGGCAGAGGCTATGGCCAGTTTCCTGCAGGACCTCGTGCGCCTGCCGAGCCTGTCGACTCAGGAGGACGCGGTCGCTCGCCGCATGGCTGACGAGATGCGCAGCGTCGGGTTCGACGAGGTGCGGACCGATCGCATCGGCAACGTCATCGGCCGGATCGGGGCCGGTGGCGGACCAAAGCTCCTGTTTAACGCGCACATGGACACGGTGGACGTGGGCGGGCTCGACCGCTGGCCCGTGCCACCCTACCAGGGGACGATCCGCGACGGGGTGTTGTATGGGCGCGGGGCGTGCGACATGAAGGGCGGGCTGGCGGCGATGGTGTACAGCGTCAGGGCACTCGTCGATGCAGGAGTGGAGCTGGGTGGCGACCTGTACGTCGTGGGTGTGGTGCAGGAAGAGCCGTGCGAGGGCCTGGCCATGCAGGTGCTGGTGGAGGAGGAAGGCATCCGGCCCGATTTTGTGGTGTTGGGCGAGCCAAGCAATTTGCAGGTGCGGGTGGGCCACCGGGGCAGGATCGAGATGCAGGTGAAGGTGTGGGGCAAGGCGGCCCATGCCTCCGCACCGTCGCTCGGCACCAACGCCATCCACAACGCCGCACGCCTGATCTTTGGCATCGAGCTGCTGGCCCCTCGCCTGGCGACCGATCCCTTCCTGGGACAGGGTACGGTCGCGGTTACCGAGATCGTGAGCTATGCCGCCAGCCGCAACGCCCTGCCAGACTGCTGCGAGTTCTATATCGACCGCCGTCTGACGTTGGGCGAGACCGAGCGCAAGGCGGTGGCCGAGATTCAGAATATCATCAACACCGAAGAGGTGGATGCCGAAGTAGCGGTGACCGAGTACGAGGCCACCAGCTATACCGGCTACCCCTGCCGTGCCCGCAACACATTCCCGGCGTGGGTGACCCCGGAAGATCACCCGTTGGTGCAGGCGACGGTGCGCAGCGTGCGCGAGACGCTCGGCTACCGGCCCCGCGTGGGGCGCTGGGGGTTTTCTACCGACGGTACCTACACCGCCGGCGTGGCAAACATCCCCACCGTCGGCTTTGGCCCCGGCGAGGAGCAGTACGCCCACACCCGCGAGGAGCAAGTCCGCCTGAACGACGTCGTCGACGCAGCGCGGGTCTATGCCCGCCTCGCGGTCGACATACTAGGGAGAAGCAGCAAGTAGCAAGCAGCAAGCAGCGGGCAGCAAGCACAAAAAAGCAGCAGGTGTCTCCACCTGCTGCTTTTTTTACTTGCTGCTTGCTGCTCTACTCTCCGCCGGTCAGGCTCGACGACATCAGCGAATTGCCCATGTTCTCACGCTCGGCCGCCTCGCGCTCCTTCGAGCGGGCGCGGTAGCCGGTCCCTGCCGGGATCAGCTTGCCGATGATGACGTTTTCCTTCAGGCCATACAGGCCATCGGTCTTGCCCTCAATCGCCGCCCCGGCGAGTACGTTGATCGTGTGCTGGAACGAGGCACCGGACAAAAAGCTCTCGGTGTTGAGCGCGGCCTTGGTGATGCCGAGCAGCACCGGGCGCGCTGTGGCACGCTGGCCTCCTGCCTTGGTGACCTCTTCGTTGATGTCCTGGAACACCAGCCGGTTCACCAGCTCACCCGGCAGCAGGTCGGTATCGCCCGAGTTGACGACGCGCACGCGATTGGTCATCTGGCGAATGATCGCCTCGATGTGCTTGTCGTTGATG
>DATHUZ010000051.1:0-9015 GCA_035461725.1 Anaerolineae bacterium | reverse complement strand
ACCGCGTTCCCCACCAGTCCAAAATTCATGTGCCGCGCCGCGCCGATGCTGCCCATCACCACAGTTCCACGATCGATGCCGATCCCGAGCCCCACCTCGGCCCCGCGCTCGTCGCGCCAGTGTGTGCGCAGGCGATCAAAGGCTGCCTGCATCTCTCCCGCCGTGCGCACAGCCCGCTCGACGGCGTCTTGCTGATCGAAGGGTGCGTTGAACGCCACCATCAGCTCGTCGCCCGCCAGGTCGAACACAGCGCCATGCTGGGCGTGGACGATATCCACCATCTCCTGAAAGTACTCGTTCAGTACCTCGATCACTTCCTGTGCCGGGTGTGAGAAGGTAAGGCGCATAAAGCCGCGCAGATCGGCAAACAGAATGACTGCGTGGCGCCGTTCACGACGCTGCAGCATGCCCGTCTCTTGCGCCAGGATTTGATCCACCAGCTCGGGGCCGACGTAGCGCTCGAACACCCCGCGCAGCCGCTGGTGTTCTGTCTGTTCGGTGCGCAGGCGCATCGCCGCCAGCTCTTTGATGGGCGTGACATCCTGCACCACGGCCACGTGCCCCACCCCGGCAACGGGCGACACACTCACATACAGAGCCCGCCCATCGTCCAGCGCTACCTCGTCCGATGCAGGCTTGCCTCTGGCCGCCACCTGGCTGAACACCTGTAGAAACTGCAGCGGGGCGTGCCGCGCGATTGGCTCGCCAATGGCGCGCGACAGCTTGAAACCAACCGTCGTCTCTGCAGCAGGGTTGGCCAGGATCAGCGTGCCCGTATCGTCGACCACCAGCACCGCGTCCTTGGTGCTGCGCACCACTGCCGACAGCTTGCCGCGCTCCTCGCGCATGTTCTCCAACAGCCGCGCGTTCGCCAGGGCCACTGCCGCCTGCTGTGCAAATGTCTCTCCGACCTTCACCCTGGCCGCGTCGAACAACTCGTCACCTTCGCGGAGATAGAGGTTGAGCAGTCCCAGGAACTGGCCCGACGCCACAAGCGCCAGTGAGATCTGCGCCACAACCCCCTCGCGCGCCAGCAGGTCGGCGCGGCCGAACTGCACCTGGCCCAGGTTTGGCAACTGGAACGATCTCGTCCCGCCGGCGAGCAGCGCCCCTACTTCCTGGCGACGCACCTGCTCGCGCCGCACGTACCGCTCCGGCAAACCCTGCCAGGCGCTAATCGTGAGCAGCTCGCCTGTCTCGTCGATGAGCATCAGCGTCGCCGCCTGCACGCCAAATAGAGCCATCGCTTCGTGGACCACCAGCCGCAGCAGCGTATCCCAGTTCAGCTCGGCGCTCAACGCGGCGCCTGCTCTCTGCAGCATCTCCATCTCACGTCGCCTGCGCTGCTCCATCTCGTACAGCCGCGAGTTCCTGACCGTCACCGCGGCCTGGGCGGCGATCGAAACGAGCAGCGCCAGGTGATCCTCGTTGAAATAGCTCGCTTCCGCGTGCGTCGCCAGCAGCACGCCGAGCACCTGCCTGCCGATCATCACCGGGGCCGCGACGATCGATTGCACCGGCTCCACGTCACTCGGCAGCACCAGCCAGCGATCGTCCGCCCTCGCATCCGCGATGAGCACGTTGTCACGGTGCTGGATCACCCAGCCCGCCAGCCCATCGTGGAGGATCGAAGGAGCCACACTGCCTGTCATGGCGGGCGGTGAGCCTCTACGGCTGATGAACTGGCACACACCCGGTGGTACGCGAGCGCCGCCGGTGCGGGCATCACTCGAACCGGGCACCTCGCTGCTCTCCTCTCGCCGCTCGTCACACGTCAGAATGCTGCACATATTTGCTTGCAGCGCCTCGCGCGTGTGCGTCACGATACTGCTCAGCACCTGATCGAGTGCCAGATCGCTGTTGATGCCCTGGCTGATCCTGTAGAGCAGGGCCAGCCGGTTGCGCTCGACCTGCAGCTCTTCGCGCGCGAACTTGAGGCGGAGCAGCGAGCGCACGCGCGCCAGCAGTTCTTCGCGGTTGAAGGGCTTGGTCAAAAAGTCGTCGGCGCCCGCGTCGATCCCCCGGATCCTGGCCCGTGATTGATCGAGCGCAGTCAGCAGAATAATCGGAATAAACCACGTGCGCTCGTCGCTCTTGAGCGCGTCGCACACCTCAAAGCCGTCCATCTGCGGCATCATCACGTCGGTGATGATCAGATCGGGCGGCGACTCGGCGACGCGTGCCAAAGCCTCCACGCCATCGTGCGCCAGCACCACCCGATATCCCGCGCGCTCGAGATGCGTCTGCACCAGGAGCGCCGCCGGAACCGAGTCGTCGACGACGAGGACGGTCGCCGGCGTCGCGACTTGCTCGCGCGTCGGGGGCCCACCCCCATCGTGCGTAGGCATATCGAACGAGCTCATTTTATCTTCTCGGCTCATCTGACCAAACAATCACTGAAGGGTGACGACCATCCCTTCACGTGCCACAAAGGATCCCGGGAAAATGGCGCGCGCCTCGGCTTCGATCAGTTTCAGTTGATGATCGGTGCGCCCGGGATCGTGATGAAAGAGCGCGAGGCGGCGAGCGCCTGCCTGAATCGCGACCTCGACTGCTTCCCGCCAGCTACTGTGGCCCCATCCTGGGTGCTCCAGCTTTTCTTCAGGCGTAAAGTGCGAGTCGTGGATCAACAGATCGGCTCCACGCGCCAGCTCGACCACGTTGGGGTCGAGGCCCTGATCGGGATGGCTCGTGTCGCTTGCATACGCCACGCTTTTTCCCTGGCACCCGATCCGATACCCAAACGCGCCGCCCGGATGCAGCAGCCGGCGTGGCATGACCGTGGTGTGGTTGCCCACGACGAGCGGCTCCTCGTTGTGCACTTCTTTGATGATCAAGTCGGCGCCCAGCTCCTCGAACGTAAAAGGCAAGTAGGCGTCCACCATCTGCCCCGCCAGGATCTGCTCCAGGGTCTTGCCGAGCCGGCGCGGCCCCAGGATTACGAGCCGGTTGGCGCTCGATCGCGCGGGACGGAAGAAGGGCAGCCCCTGGATGTGGTCCCAGTGCGTGTGGCTAAAGAGCAAGACGGCCACCAACCGCTCCATCCGGCGCTCTGCCAGGTCGAGGCCCAACAGGCGAATGCCGGTCCCCGCGTCCAGGATCAACACCTCACGATCGACGGTCGTCACCTCCACGCATGGCGTGTTGCCGCCCACCTGCACCGTGGTAGGCCCTGGGACCGGGACAGAACCGCGTACCCCCCAGAACTTGACCTTCACGTCACTGCTGCCTACCTTTCGAGGAGCCCCATCACCTGGCCGAACCCGCTGCCGGCTGCCGGTGCGTTGGGGAGTTCCGAAGCCCCGGGCTCCTCTTCGGTGGCGCGCGGCTGCCTTCCCAGCACCAGCACGGCATGGTCGGCCAGGATCTGGACCATCTCCTGATCGTGCCGGGTAAAGGGCAGCTCGCTGCTCTGTCGATCGACCGACAGCAGGCCGATCACGCGATTGCCATCGTGGAGTGGCACTTGCACGACCGCGTGCGCGTCATCCCCTGTCTGCAGCCTCAGGCTCGTCCCACGCTCGCTCTGTAGGCGCACCGCCTTGCCCGGCTTGAGGACACGCATCAGCCGCTCATCGCTCGCGCTCGGCCTGAGCTGCTCACACTGGCGGGCCGGCCGCCCGGCGAAGGCGACAACGCGCACGTCCGAGTCCTCCTCGGGGCTATCGCCACCCGCATTCACCACGGCCAGGAAGCATCGTTCGGCCCGGGTCGTGAACAGCCCCGCCTCGACGATGCGCTCGATCAAGCTCGACGCGTCGAGGCCCACGATCATGGCACGCGTGAGTGCCGAGATCGCACGAAAGTGGTGATCGTACATCTCGAGGCGGCTGCTCAACGTGGCCCGTTCCCGCTGCATCCGGCCGATACTCAGCGCGCGCTCGATGCTCGACAGCACCTCTTCTACCGTGAACGGTTTGATCAAGTAACCGAGTGCGCCGAGCCGCAGTGCCTTGGCCGCGACCCCTTCCGAGCCATACCCCGTCATCAAGATGCTCGGCGTGACCGGCTGCTGCCGGTTGAGCGCTTCAAGCACGTCGAGCCCTTTCCCATCTGGCAGCTCAAAATCCACAATCACCAGGTCGGGCTGGGTCTCGGCAATCAACGCCAGCCCGGCCGCCGCGGTCCCCGCGCTCAACGTGCGGTAGCCGCTGTATGGCAGGATCGTCTCCATCAGCGCGCACAGCTCGGCACTGTCGTCGATGATCAAAATCGTAGAGCTCATGTGCCACCTGCGCCTGGCCCGCCACTACCCCCTGCGTGGGTACTGGAGTCCACGTTGGATGTCCCGGTTCTCCGGCGGCTGCGGTCGTAGGCCCATTCGATCGTTGCCGGATCCCTGGCAGCAGCCGTGCACAACAAGCGCGGATTGGGACGGATCCCCACCCGTCCTAGATCTAGACGATCCGCATCCCAGCACGTTTGCACGATCACGTCGGCCTCGGTAAGACCCTGCGTATGGTGTGCGCAGGCGTAGCTCAAGAGCTCGACCTCGAGCTTGGAAAGGGACAGCACCACGGCCAGGGAGCGCACAAACTCGGCAGCGCGTCGTCCGTGATCGGGATCTCGCCCATCGGTGAGCCGCTTGGAATCGTGCAAGTACGCAAACAGCTCCACCAGTCGGGGATCGGCGCCGGTTTGCTCGGACAGGCGCAGACCGTTGTCCCGCACGCGCAACCAGTGAGCTTGACCATGAATGCCATCAAGCGGCAGCGCAAACCCTTTCCGGATTTCGTCCCACACCCCTTGATCGATCATCCGCTTTTTCCCTATCGGCGCAGATGCATCAAGCGCGCGTCAGGCCTGCCCGCGCATCTTCCTCTCGCGCCACACGCCTTCCACCATCCACATTGACCCGAGTCAGCACCAGGATGCCTACCACAAAGAAGACAATCAGGCTCAACACCGCCGGGCGACTGCTGCCGGTGAGGGCTACCGCGGCGGCAAAGAGCACGGGGCCGATGATCGCCGAGAATTTTTCCATGATGCCATATAGCCCAAAGAACTCGCCGCTTTTCGCCGCCGGCGACATGCTGGAGTAGAGGCTTCGGCTCAGGGCCTGGCTTCCACCCTGAACGACAGCCACCATCCACGCCAGGAACCAAAATTCAATCACCGAGTCGATAAAATACCCCCAGACGGCAATCACAGAATAGACCACCAGCGAAAGAATGACACTGCGCTTGGTATCCATCTGCCCGGCCAGTCGGGCAAAGAGTGGTCGACCCAGAAGCCAGGCAAACACCAGCCCCAGAGCTTCAAGGGCGAGGATCAGGCCAATGATCAGGGGAAGCTGGCTCTGGCGCAGCGGGGGGAGAATTTCGGCCCTGGCCACCACCAAGACAGTTCCCTGACTACTGGGGTGATGTTCACCCAGATTGATCAGAGTCAGAACATGCTCTCCCGGCTCTTCGGCCTGGAAGGTGTAGGAGGCACCATGGCGCACCGTGGCGCTATACCCATCCTCACGAACGGGCCGGCCCGTGTCCTCATCCAGGTACGGTTCTCCATCCAATTCCGCCGTCCAAATGCCGCGATCCGGTCCCAAACTATAGAACACCCTGATCCGTTGACCGTTGAAGGCGAGCGTAAATCGCGCGCCGGCTTGTTCGGTCTGGTAAAACCTGGTATCCAGACCCTCGCCCAGCTCGTCAGCCGGAATGACCCGTACCTCCCAGGCGCCTGAATAGTCGACCGACGGATCGTCGGCTCGGTACGTGCCCTGGCCAACCGCCGTCGACGTGGGCGTGTAGGCCGGCAACCGAGCGCCTACGACCTCGTCCGGCAGGACCCGGGCCCCTACCGCCCCGACCAGAGGCAGCGCCACGAGGTTGAATACGATAAAGGCCAGGTAAAGAGGACGCCGTGGCTCTTTGGTGCTGGGCAACCGCCCAAAAATCAGGCTAAAGGGAATCCCAACAAATTGCACCAGGAGCAGGGCCAGAATCAGCTCCACGCTGCCAAAACCCAATTCAGCGCCATAGATCGCTGCTACGCCGATGATGGTACCGATTCCATCGTTGTAGATCAAAAAAGCAACCAGGAACTTGAACAGCTCACGGTACTGCCGAATATCGGCAAAGGTACTTCGCAGCCGGTTAAAACTAATGGCCACCACATTTCGGCCGACATCGGCCCTGGTGGTGGCTGCCGGCGGCTCTGCCACCCGTGTGAGAATCGGGATCGAAAAGATGGCCCACCACAAAGCAACGCTCAGGAAAGAAAGACGTGGTCCCCAGGTGCCGGGCAGGACCTGGATCATGACCACGTTGAGCGCCAGCAGCAATCCCCCACCCAGGTAACCCATCGCATAGCCGCGGGCCGAGACGCGGTCCTGATCCTCTTCCGTGGCCACGTGGGGCAGCAACGCATCGTAGAACACGTTGGCCGAGGTGAACCCGATCCGTCCCAGCACAAACAGGATCGAGGCCAGGAGCCAATCGCCGGTGTTGACCAGGATCAACATTCCGGTACTGACGATGCCCAACGCCGCAAAGCCAGCCAGGAACCGCTTCTTTCCGCGCATCACATCGGACACGGTTCCCAGAATCGGCGCGAGCACAGCCACAACCAGGAGGCTGAGGCTGAGCCCCAGGCTCCAATAGGCGGTTGCCACGGCCTCGCTCGGCAGTGTGGCGCCGGCCACCTGGCTATAGTAGACGGGGAGCACGGCGGCCAGAATGGTGGTGGCAAATGCCGAGTTGGCCCAGTCGTACATGCACCACGCGTTGACGATCTTGTGGTAGGCCCGCTCCGTTTGTGTGTTACCCGCCATAGGTACACTCCTGCCTCGTGGATGGCATCATTGTAACTGATTTGCTACAATCTGGCAAGCGCGGCGGCGCGATGATTTGGGGCCATGCGGGAGCCAAACAAACCCGCCGGCTTACCCGGGGACCGGGGCCTCTGCGATGGTTTTCAGGCCGTGCCGGTGTGCGTTCGAGCCGGGAATCTCAGCCGAGCAGCTCCGCTTGCTCTGCCACGTCGGGGCCCGCCCAGCCAAACCGCCCCAGGTCGATCCTGCCCTCGTCGTCAAAGACGATCCCTTCCTCCTCGAGCAGCAGTCGCTGCACCTCTGCCCCGCCGGCACCCCCGGCGAGGCTGATCGTCCCCTGTGCATTCACCACCCGCTGCCACGGCACCCCGCTCCCCTCGGTCAGCGCGCGCAGTGCCCAGCCCACCGTCCGCGCCGCGCGCGGCGCGCCCAGCGCCCGCGCGATCTGCCCGTACGTCGCCACGCAGCCGGGCGGCACCAGCCGCACAGCCCGATACACGCGCTCGAAAAAGGTCTCTTCCATATCCCCACACCTCGCCCTGCAATATACCGCAACTCCCTTGCGTGTGCAACAACCGGAAGAATGGAAGCATGGAAGCACGGAAGGTGCCAAGTCCGGCCTTCCATCCTTCCAATCCTCCAGTCTTCCAACGGAACCATTCGCCCACGATCCCCGTCTATGATTCAGGGGCGATCGAGTGCCCCCCAATCAACGCAGCGCGGCTGCCCCGCGTCTGCGATGGTCGTAGGAGGAGAAAAAATGTCGCACAAGCCCTATACCCTGGTTATTTTGAGCGTGCTCCTTTCCCTGCTCTTCGCCGCCTGTGGTCCGGCACCCACTCCCGCTCCCGCCCCTTCTCCCACAGACGGCGCCGGCAGCCAGGTCGTGCTGCCCGACGCCGCCCGCGTGCGCGACGCGGCCCTCGCCTACCTGGCGGACCTCGATCCCACCGCCGCCGCGCCGGCAGGTCTCGATTGGACCGGAGAAGAAGTCACCCCCCAGGGCCTCGTCGGCCGTACGAGCTGGCACTATACCGCCGGCGATTGGTCCGTCGTCGTCGCCTACCCCCTCGTCGCGCCCGAGGCGACGATCTATGACGTCGAGGTGGTCAACGAGGCTGCCGGCGTGCAGTGGCAGGCAGCGCTGGACGCCCGCCTGCAGCTCACCGATCAGAGTGGGGCCGCGCCCGCCCTGCCGGCCGGCACGCCCTTTGTGCCCGCCGAGGTGGGTGAAGCCGAGCTGCGCTCGCTCGCCGGTGGCAACAGCGACTTTGCCTGGGACCTCTACCAGCTCATGGGCAGGGAAGAGGGCAACCTCTTTTACTCGCCCTACAGCATCTCGCTCGCCCTCGCCATGACCTATGCCGGCGCGCGCGGCGAGACCGAGCGCCAGATGGCCGAAGCGCTCCACTTTGACCTGCCGCAGGCCGCGCTCCACCCTGCTTTTGACGCACTTGCCGCCGAGCTGGCGAGCCGAAGCGAAGGAGAGCGCGAAGGCGAGGGCGATCGCTTTCGGCTGAACGTGGCGAACTCGCTCTGGGGCCAGGATGGCTACCCCTTCCTGCCCTCTTTTCTCGATCTACTCGACAGCTACTATGGTGCCGGCCTGCGCCGGATCGACTTTATCGCCGCGCCCGACGCGGCACGCGAGGCGATCAACGGTTGGGTCGAGGAGCAGACCGAAGGGCGTATCGAGGACCTGATCCCGCCCGACCTCATCAACAGCCTGACGCGCCTCGTGCTGGCCAACGCCATCTACTTTAACGCCAGTTGGGCCTATCCCTTCGAGGAGGCCGCCACGGCCGACGGCACCTTCCACCTGCCCGACGGCACAGAGGTGACGGTGCCGATGATGCGCCAGACAGAGAGCCTGGCCTATGCCGCGGGCGACGGCTACCAGGCCGTCGAGCTGCCCTACACCGGCCAACAGCTCTCCATGCTCGTCTTGCTGCCCGACGAAGGGCAGATGCAGGCGTTCGAGGACTCGCTCGACGCCGGGCGCGTCAACGAAATTGTGTCAGAACTGGCGGGCCAGCAGGTCGCGCTCACCATGCCCCGCTTCGAGTTCGAGTCGGAATTCAGCCTCGCCGATGCGCTGGTGGAGCTGGGCATGGTGGATGCCTTTGGCGCCGGTGCCGACTTTTCCGGGATGACGGGCAGTCCCGACCTCTCCATCTCGGCCGTGGTGCACAAAGCGTTCGTCGCGGTGGACGAGGAGGGGACCGAGGCAGCCGCGGCCA
>DATHUZ010000050.1:0-8776 GCA_035461725.1 Anaerolineae bacterium | reverse complement strand
CGCGGCCTGGCCCCGTTCGGCATCGAGTATTGCGAGCAGCCGGTGGCGGCGTGGGACGTCGACGGGCTGCGCCAGGTGCGCGCGGCGAGCTCGATCCCGATCATGGCCGACGAGTCGGTGTTCGACCACCACGATGCCCATCGCCTCACCGCCGCCGGCGCGTGCGATTACCTCAACATCAAGCTCGCCAAGTGCGGCGGCCTCGGCACCGCGCTCAAAATCGACGCCGTGGCACAAGCTGCCGGCGTGAGGTGTATGGTGGGCTGCATGTGGGAGACGCGCCTGGCCCTCAGCGCCAACGCCCATCTCGTGTCCGCCCGGCCAAACATCGCCTTCGCCGACCTGGACGGCTGCACCGGTCACGCCTTCGACCCGGTTCAGGGAGGAATCACCTACGACGGCGGCCGCATCGAGCTGCCCGACACTCCGGGCCACGGCGCGGACATAGAGGACGAGTTCCTGCAGGGGTTAGAGCACTTTACGACAGAGTGACCCGCCTATAATGCGCTGCCATCCCTGGCCCGCTCGCGGCGGACCACAGTCCGCCGCTTCTACCCAATTCGCGCTGCCATCCCTGACTCGCTCGCGGCGGACCACAGTCCGCCGCTTGTGAGAAGGAGCAGCCTCTCACACCACAACAGCGCCAGCGCGCTCGGCCCGTCCGCGATCTCGCCGCTGCGTGCCATCCGCACCGCCTCGGCCGCCGGCACCAGCCGCACCTCCATCTCCTCTGTCGCCTCGCGCTCCGCCTCGCCGAGCGTCACCCCCGTCGCCAGGTACACGTGCGCCACTTCACTGCAAATGCCGTTCGAGGTGTAGAACCGCCCCACGTAACGGAAATCCTCCGCCGTCCCGCCGGCCTCTTCCGCTAGCTCGCGCCGGGCCACCTCTTCAGGCGCCCGGCCCTCCGACAGGCCGCCCGCCGGCACCTCCCAGCACCAGTCATTCACCGGGTGGCGATAGTTCCAGATCAGCACCACCTGCCCGTCCGCCGTCACGGGCACAACCCACACCGCGCCGGGGTGCTCGACCACCGTGTAGGTGTACTCGCGCCCGTCCGGCGCGCGCAGCCGGTCCTGGCGTAGATTGTACCACGGACTTTGCCACAGGTAGTTTGAATCAAGCGTCTCGTGCAAAGTCACTCCTTGGCCTCTCGATAAATGGCCCTAATCTCGCCAAGCGCTCGCTCAGTTCGCCTAAACCCCTCTCGATCTTTTCAGTGCTTCGACGTCCATCAGCCGCCCCACTTGGCAAGAAACTCGCCCGGCCGCAGCACCGGCACCTGCGCCCGCTCGCGCCCGGCCAACAGGTGGTCATCCTGCGTGATCACGGTCGCGCTGGCCGCTTCCGCCAGCGCCAGGAATTTCCTGTCGTCCGGGTCGGGCACGTAGCCGTACTGCTCCGGGTGCGTCTCGCCCTCGTAGCGATCCTCAGGGCGAAACAGGGCTGCGAACGGCTCGAACGAGATCGGCGGGATCTTGTGCACCACGTACTCGATCTCGCGTCGGGTGGCATCGTTCCACACCAGGCGCAGCCGCCCCGCGCGCACCGCCTCGATCACCCGTGCCGAGTGACTGCCCGGATTGAACGCGGCCGCCACAAAGCTGTTCGTGTCAATCACCACCGCCGGCGCCGCCTCGGCACGCGGCACATCCACCTGTCCGCCAACACGCTTGGCATAGCCCTGCCGGTCCATGTCGCGCACCTCGACCGTGATCTGCAGGTCGAGGCGCTCGAGCGACTCCGCATAGTGAAGCGCCAGCACGTCGAGGCACACGGCCGCAATCTCCTGCTTTTGCTCCGGCGTGCGTCCCGCCAGGAGCCCCACCTCCAGGTGGACGAACGCCTGTCCCGTGCCCCCCTCGCCCACCACGAACGTTTCGCGGCGCATCGCCCGGCTCTTGCACGCCGGCACGTCGACCTCCGCCGCATCGGCCAGCACGCCATGCAGTCCTAGAAACAGCCGGCGAAAATCAACCTCTTGCGTCACATTCCCCGAATAGTCAAGCACCAACTGCGGCATCACACCCTCCCTCACAGCTCCGCCTCACCCTCGGGGCGTGCATCCCTAATATTTTCTCACCACCGACCGGTACGCCGCTGGCACCCGACACTGGATCATCTGCAGCTCTTCGCGTGCCCGGCGCACCGCGTCGAGGTCGATCGTCGCCACCGCGTACCCCTCGATCTCTTCGTCGATCGACGCATACACCTCGCCGCGCGGACCCACAACCATGCTCTCGCCGACGAACTGGTAGGTATACTCCTCGCCGATCCGGTTGCTGGCGACGACATACAGCGAGTTCTCGAGGGCACGCGCCTGGACGTAGGTGCGCCACTCGTGCACCGCCGTCTCGCGGTCGCGGTTCGCGGCGTGTCCCCAGTTCGCGCACACCGCCAGCACCTCGGCGCCGTCCAGCGCCAGGCCGCGTGCCGCCTCCGGAAAGGCCAGGTCCCAGCCGAGGATAACGCCCAGGCCGCCAAAGGTGGCCTCAAAGTTGAGCAGGCGAAAGCCGGGGCGAAAGGCGAGCCGCTCCTCACCCGGCAGGTGGAGCTTGCGGTACTCACCCAGCAGCTCGCCGTCGGGGCCGATCACCACCGCCGAGTTGTAGAGGACGCTCTCGACCCGTTCCTTCGTCACCAACCCGAACACGATGTGGGTGGAATAGTCGGCCGCCCGCTGGGCCAGCAGGTTGACCTGGTGGCCCGGCACCCGCTCCGCCACCTCGGTAAAACGCAGACCCAGCTCGTAGCCGGTGGTCGCCAGCTCGGGAAAGACGATCAGGTCCACCTTCTGCTCGGTGCAGATCTTGTCCACGTACTTGCCCATGGCGATCAGGTTGTCCTCCACCTTCGCCAGGTGGGGGAACATCTGCACCGCCGCGACTGTGATCTCTTGCATGCTATCTCCTTACGTAGAATCTGGTCGATGACCAAGTATACAGCCAATTCCAATAAACGTCAACTGGCGGCATGCGAGCGAACATAAGTTCTATCAACGGTCACTGCTCCTCGACCACCTCCGCCACCACCAGCTCCACCGTCGTCCGCTCCACCTCTACCCGCTCCCGCCACGCGCGGAAACCGGCCTCTTCCAACCGTGCCGCCAGGGGTGACGGGCTGCCCCCGCGCTGCCCCGTGACGGCGTAGGCCCACTCGAGCACGCGCCCCGCCGCCCCCGCCCGCTCGAAGGTCGCCACTTCCACCACCACGAACCGCCCGCCCGGCCTGAGCACGCGCCGCGCCTGCGCCAGCCACTTTGGATCGTACACAAAGGGCGTCGGGAACGTGAGCACGATCGCGTCGAACGCCGCCGGCGCAAAGGGCAGCTCTTCCGCCCGGCCTCGCACCAGGGCCGCCGCCAGCCTCCGCTTTCGCAGCCGGCGCATGGCCAGGCGCACCATGTTGCGCGACAGGTCGAGCCCGGCGACCTGGTAGCCCGCTCCCGCCAGGTAGGCCAGCAGGTGCCCGGGCCCGAACGCCACCTCGAGCACCCGCCCCCCCTCGGGCAAAAAGCCGGCGGCCGTGCGCGCCCAGCGCCGCCACAGCCCAAGCGACGTCACCCACGCGACCAGGTCATAGAGCCATGCCAGCTCGTTGTAGAGCAGGCGAAAGCCCAGGCCGATCAGCCGCCGCCAGAGGCGTGTCACGGCCTGGAGTGCCCCCGCCCCACGCCAGCATAGGTCACCAGCTCGATGCCGAGCGCGGCCACCCGCTCCTTCACCGCCGGGTGGGTGAGCACCACCAGCTCGGCCTCCCGCTCGGTCCGGTAACTGCTGTCCGCCAGGTCCGGATCGTCATAGCCCGGATGGCACATCAGCTCGGTCACCCCTTCCGGCAGGTGGTCCAGGATCTGCAGCAGGTGCGCGAGCGTCACGGCGTCGCGGCCAAAGAAGGTCGCGTCAAAGTAGTCGGGGTGCGCCAGGCCTCGCGCACGCACCAGCGCGCTGTTTGTCACCACCATCCCCCGCACCACGTCCTGTGGAAACTCTTCTAAAAACTCTAGCTCGCGCGCTGCCGTCCGAAAGTCGGTGCCCGTCGGAAAGGGCACCCGCAGCGGCAGGCGGTGGCGCGCCGCCAGGTCGGCGTACACCTGGAAGAAGGGTGGATAGAGGTGGACAAAGTGGTGGCAGTCGAGGTGGTCGGGCAGCCGCCCGGCGAGCCGCGTAAAGCGCGCCACCTGCGCCTCCAGCTCGGCGGCAAGCTGCCCCACCGGCACCTCCTCGGCGTGCGCCCACAGCGTGTGGTGGTCATAGAACTCGCCCGAGGCATCGACCAGGCCGGCCACCTCGGCGGCAGCCAGCACCGGCCGCCCCGCCGTGAAGGTCAGGTGCAGCCCCACACCGAGCCGCGGCTGCGCCAGCGCCTCCGCCAGGTACTCCCCCGCCCCCGGCAGGTTGATCATGATCGTGGTGCTCGTGACGATCCCCTCGCGGTGCGCCTCCAGGATGCCCCTGGAAACGCCGGCTGTACGGCCATAATCATCCGCGTTCACCACCAGCTTTCGGGCCATCACACTCCATCCATCCGCACCGCACCCCCGCCCATTCATTTGTAGGGGCGCAGCACTGCTGCGCCCAACTGCTGCGCCCAACTGCTGCGCCCAACCGCTGCGCCCCTACCTCGATTTCTCTCTGTAGTCCGCCCCCCTGCTACCCTGTCCTCATCACCACCGGCAGATAGAAGTAGAACCTGGGTGCCGGCTGCTCCACCGTCAGCGCGTCCGCCATCTCGACCACCTGGCAGTCGCCGTTCACCACCGTCAGCGTATAGACCCCCGCCGCCAGCCCGGGCACGTACGCCGTCAGCGTCGTCGAGCTCACCATCGTCACCGACAGCAGCCACGTCTCGCCCAGCCGCACCGACGGCGTCTCGACAAAACCGCTCCCTTCGATCTCGACCACGAACCCGGTGCCCGCCAGCGCGTGCGTCGGCGTGATGCTCAGCAGCACCGGCGCCGGCCCCGGCTCCCCGGCCGTGCAAAAGGCCGCCGCCTCGCTCCACGCACCGCTGCCGCACAGGTTGCCGGCACTCACCCGCCACCAGTGCCTGCGTGCCTCGGCCAGCGGCTCTGCCGGCGCATAGGTGGTCGTCGTGATGTCTGTCATGTCGAGCACCGGCGCCTCGAATGACGGATCGCGCGCCACCTGCACGTGATAGCTGCTTGCCCCTGCCGCCTGCATCCACTCCAGCGTCGTCGTCACCGGCACCCCCGTCGCCCCATCCGCAGGCGCCACGGGCACCGGCGCGTCAGGCACTCCCCCCGTGATGTCGAGCGACAGCGCCGCCGTCACGACCACGCTCCCCGCGCCGGTCGCGGTCACCACCACCTGGTGGCTCCCCGCCTCGGCCTCGGGCGACGTTTCAAGCGTCAGCAAGGCGTCAAAAGGTGCTGCCTCCTCTGTCGGTGAAACCATCGCCGCCACGCCGCCAGGCAGCACCCCCACGTTCAGCGACACCCTGCCGCTGTAGCCACCTTCGCTCCCCACCACCGCCGTCGCCGTGACATCGTCCCCGGCGCACACGGCCACCGCCTCGGGCACGAGGTCCAGCGTGAACACCGGCTGCAGGTTCACCATGTACGCGTCGGGCAGCATCACCTGCTGGCAGTCGCCGTTGTACAGCACCAGGTCGTGCAGGCCGTCCGGCATCCCGGCCGGCACCACCGCCGTCAGCGTCGTCGTGCTCACCATCGTCACCGACAGCAGCCACGTGTCGCCGAGCCGCACCGACGGCGTGTTGATAAAGTCGGTGCCATGGATCTCGACAGCCACCGGCTGCGCCGCGCCGCCATGATCCGGCACGATCTCCAACAGGCCCGGGGCCGGGTTCGGCGGCAGGGGCGCCGTGATCTCGACGTCGTCGATGTACCAGCCGGTATCAGATACCGAGCTGTCGGCACCAAAGCGCCACCGGATGTACACGCTCTGCCCAGCCCAGGCACCCAGGTCGACCAGCACCTCGGTCCACGTCGTCAGGTCACCGGTCCACGCCTGCCGCCCGCCCAGCGGGTTCTGGTACGAGGTGCTGATCGTGCCGTTGTAGCCGCCCTGGGTGATATGGGCGCCCAGGTCGGTCCAGGTCGTCCCGTTGGTCGAGATCTCGAGCACAGATCCGTCAAAGCTCGTCCCCTCGAACTGGTAGCGATGCCAGAAGCTCAGCTCGCTGTCGGCCCCGATCGTCACGGGGCTCGTATTCCACAACCGGCTGTCGGTGATGGTCGCATCGTCGGGCACGAACCAGGCCTGCGTCGGGCTGTGGCTCTGCGCCGTGCTGATCGTCCAGTGGTCAGTACCCTGCGTGGCAGCGTGGCTCCACAGCCCCGGCCCCGACTCGATGTCGTCGGCGAACACCGTCTCCATCAGCACCGTGCAAAAGTGCGCCGGCTCGCTCCACGCGCCGTCGCCGCACGCGTTATCAGCCGCCACGCGCCACCAGTGGCAGCGCCCCGCCTCGAGCGGCGCATCGACCTGGAAGCTCGGGGTTGCCAGGCCCGCTACGTCGTACAGCGGGTCGCCGAACATCGGATCGCGCGCGAGCTGGGCGCGATAGCCGCCCGCCCCCGGCACGGCGCTCCACTCGAGCAGCGGCTCACGTGACTGGTCCGGCGCCCCGTCTGGCGGCGACAACAGAGTCGGCACCGCCGGCACGCCCTCCACCACTTCGAGCTCGACGGGCACCCACGCCTCCCAGTCGACACCGTTGGTCGCCGTGACGACCATCTCGTGCGCGCCCACGCCTGCGGCTGTCGTATCCAGCGTCAGCTCCGAGACAAAGGGTGCCGGCGCCGCCTGCGGATCGAACGTGGCGATGATGCCGGCATGCACCGGCCCCACGTCGAGCGAGATCGTCTCGCTGTCGCCAAAACGGCTGCCGATGGTGACGGTGCTCGCCGTGCTGTCACCCGCACACACCTGCGCCTCTGTCGGCTCGACGACGAGCGTATAGGCGCCCTCCGGCTCCATAAAGATCTTGACCCCCGGGTCGCCCAGCACGTTGTACGTCTCCCAATAGTAACGCGCCATGCTGGGGTAGCTCGCCTCTGTCGCCGCCAGCCCCCAGTACGTCATCTCGGTCACGTCCGGGTAGCCGTCCGTGTCGTCGAAAAAGTTGTCAAACATCGCCCTTTCGAGCACATCGTCCTCGCCCCAGTAGCTGCTGTCCGACGAGCCCCAGAAGACGAGCGCGCCCGCGTCCTCCTGCAGCACCCACGTCTCGCCAAACACCTCGGCCACGCTGAAATCGCCCGTGATGCACGCGTGGCTGGCGACGAACGGGTACATCCCCGCGTTCGTCAGCGCCTGCACGTTGCCCGAGCCATAGCTCATCTCCCACCCTGTGTGGCCGCCGTGCCCCGAATAGATCACGCTCCAGCGTCCCTGGTTCACCGACGCCTGGATGTTGGTCGCGTTGGCCCCATACGTGATGCAGTAGAGCTTGTCGCCGCCCGGCTGCGGGTTGTTCGGAAAGATGCCCGAGTAGCCGCCGGGCAGAGTATGATTGTTGATGACATAGTTGTGCGTGCCTTCCGCCACCAGGTACTGGTCACATGTGGCCAGAAAGGCCGCCCACTGGATCCACTCCTCGTTCCCCGTCAGCGCCCCATACTCCAGGTACTTGTCGACCATGATCGTCGTCTGCCCCGCCGATCGCACCGGAAAGCGCCCGCGGCCCATGTCGGGATGCCAGTCGTCCGCGCCGTCCATGGTCGCATAGTAGAGGTCGGTGATCTCGCCGGCCGACACGCTGCTCCAGCCCGGCATCGTGTCGGTGTCTCCCACGAGCAGTACGTGGCTCGGGGGCACGGTCCACGTATCATAGGCGTTCTGAATATACGCCTTGATCGCCGTGTTCGTCGCCCCGCCGGGGATCTGCGACAGCCTGGTGACCGTCACGTCGAATGCCTGCTGCATCTTGAGCGTGACAAAGGGCTGCATGGCATCGTAATACGCATCGGCGGTAATGATCAGATAGCCGGTGAGGGTATCGGGGGCAAACTCCACCGCGCCGCGCCCCTGGTTATAGTTTAGGACGCGCGCTGCCAGCACGCGCTCGAACGACGGCGAGGCGTAACGCGTCGCCAGCGCCTCGGTGCGCGCCACGTCGCTCCCTTCCAGCACCAGGCGCACACTCACCCGGCTGTACAGGCGCACCGTGCCCGCCGCCGGGTCATAGGCCACCGGCCACACCTCGACAGGCAGCACCCTGTGCCCGCGCACCACATACTCCTCGCCCAACCGCACCGGCAGTTCAGGATAGAGCGCCCCGGCCCGGTAAAAGACCTCGTCGATCGCCAGCGGCCGCTCTTCGGCCCCCGGCTCCTTCACCAGCGGTGGCTGCATCGGATAGATCGGGCTCAGCCCGAGTTCCGTCAAGACGTGATCCGCGTAATCGGCATCCACTACCTCGAGTCTCACGCGCGCGCCGAACGGGATCTCGACGTCGCGGCGCACCACCGGCAGCTCGGGCAGGCCAAACTCGGCCGGAAAGCCATACCCCTCGCCGTACAGCCGTGTAAAAGTGCCGGCCTTGGTCTCCACGTCGGCCGCCAGCGCGCCTGGCAGCTCGACGCTCAGGTCGATCGCGCGCGCGTCGGCGCTCACCACCCCGAGCGACGGCTCGGCCTGTGCCGCCCTGCCGTCGAACGGCAGCCAGCGCTCGCCGGCCGGCGGCGTCGAGCCCACCGGCGCCGCCCCCACACCCCACGGCAGTGCCATCACCACGATCAAGGCGAGGCTCAGCAGCCTCGCCCATCCGTACAACCCACGCTTCTTCA
>DATHUZ010000049.1:0-2633 GCA_035461725.1 Anaerolineae bacterium | reverse complement strand
CACGGGGGTCCTGGCCGATGGGATCATTGCCGGGGCCGGAACGGTGCTGACACTGCTGCCGATCCTGGTCGTCTTTTTCGCGGTGCTGGCGTTCCTGGAAGACGTGGGCTATATGCCGCGGGCGGCGTACGTGATGGACCGCTTCATGCACGTGATGGGCCTGCACGGCCAGAGCTTTTTGCCTCTCTTTCTCGGCTTTGGCTGCAACGTGCCGGCGGTGATGGGCGCGCGGATCGTCCAATCGCGCAAGGCACGGCTGCTGACCACACTGCTGGCGCCGATGGTGCCCTGCTCGGCCCGGACCGCCGTGGTGGCGGTGTTGGCGCCGATCTTTTTCGGCGCGGCTGCCATGTGGGCGTCGTGGGGGCTGGTGGCGCTGAGCCTGGTGATGGTGGCGGTGGTAGGCGTGGTGCTGCACGAGCTGGTGCTGGGCGGCGAGCACACGGCGTTCATCATGGAGCTGCCTCTGTACCACGTGCCGAACCCACGGACGATCGGGCTGTCGGTGTGGCAGCGAGTGCTCGATTTTCTGAAGGGGGCGGCCACGGTGATTGTCGTCGTGTCGGTCGTGCTGTGGGCACTGTCGACGTGGCCGGGTGGCAGTATCGAGCAGAGCTACCTCGGTGCCGTCGGGCGCTCCCTGGCGCCGGTGGGCGCGCTGATGGGGCTGCAGTGGCCGATGATGGTGGCGCTGATAGCCAGCTTTGTGCGCAAGGAGAATACCATCCCGACGTTGGCGGTGCTGTATGGCGCCAGCCACGAGGGCGCCGGGCTGACCGCGGCGCTGGCCGGGGTGCTGACGCCGGCGGCGGGGCTGGCCTTCCTGGCGGTCCAGATCCTGTTCATCCCGTGCGTCGCCACGACGGCCAGCATTCACCACGAGACGCGCTCGTGGCGCTGGACGGCGTTTAGCCTGGTCCTGCTGCTCGTCGTGTCCTTTGCCACCGGCGTGGCGATCTACCAGTCGGCGCGGCTGCTGGGCTGGGGGGTATAGCGCCGGTCAGAGACGGAGAGTGGCGCGGCAGCGGTCCGTGTCGAGCAGCAGGTCGAGGGCATTTTCCGCGCCGTGCACGAGGAGATGGGCCGAGAGAATCGCCTCGACGGCGCAGCCCTCGCCATTGTCCACCGCGACCGCGAGACCGCCAGCATCACGGACCGCCCTCAAGAGGAGCCGGTCGTTGTTCCCGTTTCCAACGGCAGCCACCCGCCGCGGATCGAGCCGCAGCGCGTAGGTGCGCTTTTCTTCCTCGTGGTTGTCGCCCGCGATCAGATGCAGCGTGACCGGCAGGCCGGCCAGCTCGCGCGCGGCCGTGCCGAACGTGTCGGCGGTCACGACGTGAACCTGGACAAGACCGGCAAGTTGGACCAGGCGGGCCCGGACCCCCGGATGGATGACCCCGGCGAACGCCAGCGTGCCCGAATAGTCGCACACCAGGTGCGAGATCTCGCGTGCTCCAAAACCCGGGATGTCGAGTCGTATCATCTCCCCTCCATGCTTACACAGCCGGCGTGCCGGCCCGTCGTCGTCCAGAGTATACCGCCGGTTGGACGGTGAGTCAACCCGGCAGGCGTGGAGTAGAACGCTCGGTTGGACGGATATTACCCTCTCATCCTCCTCCTGTCACACACCTGCCACATTGCCTCTCTACAATATCCTCATCACACGAGACACGGAGGCATTCAAGATGAAAGACAAAGTATTCGGTTTGGGAGCTGCCGGCTTGCTGTTGATCCTGGCGCTCTCGGCATGGACCCAGCAGGAGCCCACGCGCGATGCACCACGGACGATCACGGTCGCCGGGGAGGCCGAGGTGCGCGTGGTGCCCGACGAGGTGATCCTGACCCTGGGCATCGAGACGTGGGATAAGGATCTGGAGCGCGCCAAGGGGCAAAACGACGCGATCGTGGCCCGCGTGCTCGCGCTCGCCACGGAGCATGGTGTGCCGGCCCAGCACGTGCAGACCGATTACGTCAGCATCGAGCCACGCTACAAGGACGGGTACTACGAGCAGCGCGATTTTGTCGGCTATTTCGTGCGCAAGAATGTGGTGGTCACGCTGCGTGACCTGGCCCAGTTCGAGCCACTGCTGTCGGATGCCCTGGAGGCGGGCGTGAATTACGTCCATGGCGTCGAGTTTCGCACGACGGAACTGAGGGCGCACAAGGATGACGCGCGTGCCCTGGCCATCGAGGCGGCGCGCGAAAAGGCGGTGGCGCTGGCGGGTGGGCTGGATGAGGCTGTCAGTCAACCGCTGACGATCGTGGAGGAGCAGGCCGGTTCGTGGTCGAGCTACAACGCGTGGTGGGGCGGCATGTGGGGCGGCGGGATGACCCAGAACGTGATCCAGGAGGTGGGGGGCGCCGGCTACCTGGCGGACAGCACGGTGGCGCCGGGTCAGATCGAGGTGACGGCGCGGGTGAGTGTGACGTTTGCGCTGTCCGACTAGCCACGCGGTAGCGGATAGCGGTTATCAGGGAGCGGGTATCGGGCAGCGGGGAATGGGGAGCAGGATGACTTGATACCTGATACCCGATACCCGATTGCCGGCGGTGTGGTGCTGTAGGTGAAAGGAGGGATTCCGATGGCCAGGTTGTTTCGAGTCGTGGTGCTGTTGGGGGTGGGGCTGGGGCTG
>DATHUZ010000048.1:0-4199 GCA_035461725.1 Anaerolineae bacterium | reverse complement strand
GATTCTCGAGATCCTTGCCGATCAGGCAGCGGTGGCGATTCAGAATGCGCGGCTGTATGGCGAGACAGAGCGCCGGTACGAGCAGACGCAGCTTCTGCTGAGGGTGGCAGGAGAGATCGGGTCCACACTCGATCTCACCGAGACGGTGCGTCGGGTGGCGCGCGAGATGTGCCGCGCACTGGGCGCAGACATGGCCGGCGTCTACCTGCCGACTGAAGAGGGGACGCACCTGCGGGCAGTGGCAGGCTACCATATTCCCCATGAGCGCCTCGAGTTCTATCGCAGTTTCTTGATCCCGCTGCAGGGCCAACGCTTCCTCGAGGAAGCCTGGCAATCGCGCCAGGCAGTGTACACTACCGATCCTGCGAACGATCCACGCATTGACCGGAGGACAATCGACGCGCTGCCCAACGAGACGGTGCTGTTTGCGCCGATGGTGGCGCGCGACGAGGTGGTTGGTGGCGTCTATGTCACATGGAGCCGGGAAAAAAGAGAGCTGACAGAAGAAGATCTGCAACTGGCGAACGCCATCGCTTGGCAGGCGGGGGTGGTGGTCGAGAACTCGAGGCTGTTCGATGCACAGCAGCGCCAGGTGCGGGAGCTCGGTATCCTATTTGAAACAAGCGCGGCGGTCAGCTCGAGCCTGGCGCTGGGTGACGTGCTGGGCACAGTGGCCGAGCAGATGGCCCGCGCACTCGACGTGACGAGCTGCACGATTTCTGACTGGGATCCGGAAAGTGAGGTCGTAACGACGCTGGTGGCGCGCACGGCCGACCCCGGGCTGCAGGGCTCGCCAATGACAGGAGACATTGGCGTGACCTATTCACTGGCAGAGTATCAGGCCACGGCTGCCGTGCTGCGTACGCGCCGCCCGGGGATCATCCGGATGTCTGATCCAAAAGCAGATGCGGCCGAACGAGCGCTGCTGGAGCATTTTGGCCAAAAGTCGTTGTTGATGTTGCCCCTGGTGGCCCACGACAACGTGGTGGGGCTGGTAGAGCTCTACGAGAACCGGCGGGGGCGCGAGTTCACAGACGATGACGTGCGGCTCGGCACGGTGCTCGCCAATCAGGCGGCAATCGCGATCGAAAACGCGCGCCTGTACGAACAGACGGATGAGCGGCTTCAAGCGCGTGTCGACGAGCTGACGGCTCTCCAGCGTGTGACGCGTGAGCTGAATGCGAGCCTGGCGCTGGACCACGTGGTCGAGGCCGTGCTCGATGCAGCGATCGAGTCGACGCAGGCAACACACGGCAACGTAATGCTTCTCGACTTGACCACCGGCCACCTGACGCTTCGGGCGACACGTGGATATACAGAAGAGGAGGCCGGCCGGCTCGATCGACTGCTGATCGAGGCGGGGAGCCAAAGCATCGTGCAGCAGGTGATCAAGACGGGAGAAGCGTACCTGATCGAGGATACCGAGACCGAATCGCTGGCAGTGTGTGTCAAGGAAAAGACTCGAGCTTGGTTGTCTGTGCCGATTCTATATGAAGGCCTGGTAGTCGGAGCGGTCAACCTGGCCCACACGGCGCCGGGTGCCTTTGATGGGCAGGCACTCGCTTTTGTGCAGTCGCGAACAGAGCAGGCAGCGCTGGCAATCGGCAATGCCATGCGTTTTGAAGAGCAGCTACGAGCGAACGACTCGCTGCGGGCCCGGAGCGAGCAGATGGCGAGCCTGCTCGAGGTAAGCCGCAAGCTGCGCACCGACGTGCCGCTGGACGAGGTACTGGAAGAGGTGGCGTACGCCATCCAGGAAACCGTCGGTTTCGACGTCGTCCTGATCAGCGTGCGTGAGGGCATTCCGCCCGTGATGTGGCGGGCGGCAGCCGCCGGGCTGCCGATTCAACAGTTTCAAGCGCTGAGGCAAGTGCGCCAACCGGCGGAGCGCTTTGAAGCGCTGTTCCGTGACGAGTACCGGCTCGGTGCATGTTACTTCTTTCCCTTCGACAAGCGTGAGGACTGGGGCGCTGAGCTGCACACGATCGTGCCGATGACAGAATCGGAAGAGTGGGAGGAGGGACGGTGGCACCCGCACGATATGCTCCTTGTCCCACTCTATGGTGGTGGCGGCAGGCTGCTTGGGCACATTTCGTTGGATCAGCCGCGGGACGGCCTGCGCCCCTCGCGCCGCACGCTGAATACGCTGGCTATTTTCTCTAACCAGGCGGCGATTGCCGTGGAGAACGCCCATCTGTATGCCGACGCCCAGCGCCGGGCAGAGAACCTGGAACTGATCAACGAGGTGGGGCGCTCGCTGACACAGGTACTCGATCCGAACCTGGTGCAGACGACGGTGGTGCGCGCCGTCTGCGCTCTGCTCAAGTGCGAGTTTGCTTCTCTCTTTCAGCTCGACCCGGTGGATGGCAAGCTGGCTGCGGCAGCAAGCCACGGTGCCAAATTGGCCGAGTTGAAGGAGCTGCGTTTCGCAGTGGGTGAAGGGCTGGTAGGACACGTCGCAGCGACCAGAGAGGCGCTGCTCGTCAGCGACACAAGCCAGGACCCCCGTTTTGTCAACGGACCGGTGCCGGTGGGCGCTATGCTGCTGGCACCGGTGGTAGCTGGCGGTGAGCTGATAGGCGTGCTTACTGCCGGCAGCCCTCACCCGCAGGCACTCACACGTGCCGATCAGGTGCTGCTCGCAACGCTGGCGGATCAGACAGCGGTGGCACTGGAAAGCGCGCGGTTGTTCGACACGACACAGCAGGCGGCACTGCGCCTGTCGCTCTTGAACGAGATTGGACGCCGCGCCGCTGCCGAGCTGCACGCCGGCGAGATGCTGGATACGTCGGTGCAGGCACTTCAGCAGAACCTTGGGTTTTTCCGGGTGGCCGCTTTTCTGCTGGATGAAGGAAGTGGGCAGCTCTACGCCGCGGCGGCCAATGATACGTTCTGGCCCGTGATCCCCAAGGACTTTCGGCTCGCCGTGGGCGAGGGCCTGATCGGCCGCGCGGCAGAGACCGGCGAAACGGTGTTGGTCAACGATACGACGCGTGATCCGCGCTACTGCTGCACCGGCGATTGGGAGTGCGCCGCCAGCCTGTCGGTGCCGATCAAGGTCGGGGATACCGTGATCGGGGTGCTGCACACGGAAGCAGCACGCCCCATGGCATTCCGGGAAGGAGACGCGGCGGCGCTCGAGATCGCGGCCGATCAGTTGGCCGTTGCGCTGCAAAATGCACGCCTGTTTCACGAGACCCAGCGGCGCGTGGCCGAGCTGGCGACGATCAACGAGATCGGGCGGGCGATCAGCAGCGCGCTCGATGCGGCGGCCCTGTACGAGCTGATCTATAACCAGGTGAGCAATCTGCTCGACACCAGCAACTTTCACGTCGCGCTCTATGATCCGGCGCAGCAGAGCATCCAGATCGAGTTCCTGGTGGAGCATGGGCGGCGCCAGGAGCCGGTAGTGCTCCAGCTCGGCCAGGGTTTGACGAGCCACCTGATACGCACCGGAGAGCCGATCCTGCTCACTCACGGCTCGGGCGAGTTTCTGAGTGAGCATGGGCTGTCGCTGGAACGTGACCCGGCACGGTCCTGGCTGGGGGTCCCCATGATCGCGGAGGACCGCGTGATCGGCGCGATCGCCGTGCAAAGCTTTGACAAGGACGAGGCTTTCGATCAGGGACATCTGGAGCTGTTGACCACCATCGCGGGGCAGGCTGCCGTGGCTTTTCAGAATGTACGCCTGTTCGAAGAACGCGACCGGCGGATTGGCGAGCTGGCCGTGCTCAACGAGGTGTCACGTGCGATGGGCGCGACGCTCGATCTCGATCAAACACTCGAGATCGTGTACCAGCAGGCGAGCCGGCTGGTGGATGCGACGAACTTTTACATCGCACTCTACAACGGAGAACGGGACGAGATCACGTTCCCATTCGTGGTGGACCCGGAAGGAAGAGAGGACTGGTCTCCGCGCAAGGGGGGGAGGGGACTCACCGGGCGGGTGATCGCCGCGGGCGAGCCGCTGCTGCTGCCAGAGGGGGCAGCCGGCATCTATCGCGAGCAGGGGATGGACGTGCGCGCGGGGTTGTGCCGGTCGTGGCTCGGCGTGCCGATGATTGCCGAAGACAGGGTGCTGGGTGTCATCGCGGTGCAGAGCTATGAGCGCGAGCACGTGTATGGCGCCGACGACCTGAAGCTGCTGGCCACGGTCGCTTCACAGTCGGCCATGGCGGTGCGCAACGCGCAGTTGTACC
>DATHUZ010000047.1:0-2569 GCA_035461725.1 Anaerolineae bacterium | reverse complement strand
ATGCCGCATGTGTCCGATGCCATACCTCGACCGGTTTTGCGACCTACGCGGCCGCGGTGCAGCAGGATCCTGGGTTCCAGGGCGAGGTGGGGGTGCCCGTCGGCGAGGTCATTGACTGCACGGCCTGTCACGGAGACGCGGCCCTGCAACTGCGCGCCGTTCCGTTCCCGTCGGGCCAGGTAGTGAATGTCGAGTGGCCCGACAGTCCCTGCATGGCGTGTCACCAGGGACGCTCTGCTGCAGCAACGGTCGATGGTGCCGTCGCCGCTGTAAAGAGCACCGAGGCTGATACCCCCGACGCTGACCTGCGCTTTGTTAACATCCACTACACAGCCGCTGCCGCCACGCTGTTGGGCGCCGAAGTGCGGGGCGCCTACGAGTACCCGGGCGAAACCTACCGGGGGCGCAACCGGCACGTGGACCCATTTGACGGCTGCGTGGAATGCCACCACTGGCATACCGGGCAGGTGCGAGGAGACGACTGTCGTGTGTGCCACTACACCGGGCGCAACCCCGACGACCGGACGCAGATTCGCATGGCCGATATCGACTATGACGGGGATGGGGACACGGCCGAGGGCATCTCGGGCGAGATCGCGACCATGAGCGAGGCGCTATACGCAGAGATCCAGGCCTACGCGGCCGGCACGGTCGGGACCCCGATCGGGTACGACGTGGGCAGATATCCGTACTTCTTTGTCGACGACAACGCGGACGGGCTGACAAACCAGGACACGACACGCTATAACGCGTGGACACCGCGCCTGCTGAGGGCGGCGTACAACTATCACTTTGTCATAAAGGACCGCGGGGCGTTTGCCCACAATCCCAATTACGTTCTCCAGATCTTGTTCGATGCGCTGGACGACCTGGGTGGCAATGTGCGCGGTTTAACACGCCCCTGACCGGCGCCGCTCACCGTGCGCGGTCCGTAAGCCCGCTGCCCGCGTGACCGACGATTCTCAAATGCAGCCCTCGGCAGTGGTGCGCCCACTCGTTCTTGACAGTCCTTCGTGATCGTGGTATTATTCGTAGATGGGTGTGTTAGCACTCTCGATGGGTGAGTGCTAATGGTTGAGAGGGTGTGGGAATTGGCTGTTGAGGGGGTTATTCAGGGGCAAACAGGAGCATGATGGAGGAATTGACACCAAGGCAACAGCTCGTCCTGGGGCTGGTCGTGCGCGACTATGTCACCACCGCCCAGCCGGTCGGATCGAAAACGATCAGCGACTATGGCCTGGGCGTTAGCTCGGCGACCGTGCGCAACGAGATGGGCCGCCTGGAGGAGCTGGGCTATCTCCACCAGCCCCACACTTCTGCCGGCCGGGTGCCGACAGAGCGGGGCTATCGCTACTTTGTCGAGCGCCTGATGCGCGAGTCGGACCTGCCCGTCGACGAGCAGCGCACCATCCGCCACCAGTTCCACCAGGTGGGCGTGGACCTCGAGCAGTGGATGCGGCTGGCAGCTTCGGTGCTGGCACACACGTCCCGATCGGCGGCGCTGGTCACCAGCCTGAAGACAGAACAATCCCGGATGCGCCACCTGGAGCTGCTCTCGATCCGCGAGGCGATGGCCCTGCTCATCCTCGTCCTGGAGGGTGGGATCGTGCGCCAGCAGATGCTCAACCTCGAGGAGGCGGTGAGCCAGGACACCTTGACCCAGGTCGCCAACAGGCTGAATGACCTGTGTGCCGGGGCCTCTGTGCACCGCATTCGCACCTGCAAGGTGCTGGTGGGCAGTTTTGAGCAGCAGATTTTGGACGTCGTCGCAGAGATGATGCAGCGCATCGACAGCCAGATCGACCTTCACCTCTATCGCGACGGATTGATCAACATCCTGCATCAGCCCGAGTTTCTCGTGCCCGAGAGCGCGCGGAACGTGGTGCATCTCCTGGAGGACCGCACGTTGCTCGAAGACCTGCTCACCGAGATGCTGGAAGTGGGCGGCGTACAGGTAATTATCGGTGGCGAAGGGCGCTGGACAGAGCTCAGCGAGTGCAGCCTGATCGTGTCGCCTTACGGCGTCACCGGTGAGGTGCAGGGCGCCCTGGGCGTGCTCGGGCCGATGCGCATGCCTTACAGCCGTGCCATCTCGACCGTGCGCTATGTCGCCGGGCTGCTGAGCGATCTGTTCGGCGATATCTATGCAGGAACCGAAGAGCTACCGACCCCGTGATAAAGGAGTGACGACGACATGCGAGATCGAGATCCAGAGGCCGGAATGGCCGGCGAGCAGGAATCAGAACCCGAATCGACCTACGAGCGAGAATCGGCCCCGGTGCCGGAGGCAGTTCTCGAAGAGGCACCGCCGGCGCAGGCCGCCGCGGACGAAGGCGAGCCCGAGCCCCTCAGCGTAGAAGATGCGTTGCGCCAGGAGCTCGAGGCCTGCCAGGCAAAGCAGGCCGAGTACCTGGACGGCTGGCAGCGCGCTCGCGCCGAGCTGGCGAACGCGCGCAAGCGCTTTCAGCGCGATCAGGAACAGGTGTACACCAACGCCCACGCCGACGTGCTGACCCGCCTGTTGCCCGTGATCGACGACTTCCAGCGTGCGTTCGACAATCTACCACCA
>DATHUZ010000046.1:0-3717 GCA_035461725.1 Anaerolineae bacterium | reverse complement strand
ATCGCCGACGGTGTGCCCGACGTTGAGGGTGGCAAACGCGCCGGTGCTCACGCCACCGTGGCGTGTAAAGACCGCGTGCACCAGGCCGCCGGCGGCCAGGCTCTCGAATTGGTACGTGACGAGCCCATCACGATCGTGTCTGAGCAAGGTTTCGCTCCTTCCGGGCGACAACGGGCCGCTGCGCGAGCACAGCGGGAGACGTCTGCCATCGCCAGGCGTATTATACTACAGATGAGGGCAGGGTTCAAACGTGGCGGGACGACAGGGTGCACTAACGATTTGTCCAAGGAGTAGTCGTGCCCGGTGGGGCACCACGAAGGATGAAAACGGGCCCGAGCAGGCGCTTGGCGAACCCAGGGGGGATTTGCGAGCGAGCGCCCGATGTTTCGACGTGTATCAGGAGGCGGGAGTGTATGAAATCGGCAGATCCGTCGTGAGGAAGGTCTATCGGGGGTAGAAACCGGCGTGGGTCCTGATGGGGTGTGAAATTCCAGAAACAACGTCCGGTATATCGGGAAAATAGGCGTTGAAGAGAGGAGAAACTGTACTGAAACGTGTAAGAAGCTCGATGAAACGTGCCGCCCGATGATGCCGATGTGACGCCGGGTGGGGATGGGAGTGAGCTCTGGTGTTGGACGTTGGATGTTGGATATTGGATATTGGGTATTGGGTATTGGATATTGGGGGTGCACGGAGTGCGGGGTATGAAGTTGGCAAGCCGCAGTGCGAGTGCAAGCCGCAGTGCGAGGGCGGGGAGATTCAGTTGTTAAGATGCAAGCGGCGAGAAGGTAGTCTGATCTTATTGTACCACGTTTTTGGGAAGTATTGAGTGGTTAACGTCAAGTTATTGCGTTAAAATTTTGAGCCGGAACGGGTCACGGGGATCGGGGAGAGTGAGCGGGCGCAGACTCGCCGTATACCAGGCGGCTGAGGGGAATGGTCCAGTCGTAGGGAACGCCGAGGGCTTCGAGGGTGATCCAGGTGATGCCGACCGCTTCACGCGCCGTGAGGTAGGCGCGTGTGCGCCACGGAATGGCAGACAGATCGGTGTTGGTGGGGCTGGGATAGGCGGTGGTGCCTTCGGCCTCAAAGAGGATGCGGGCACGCTCGAGGTGGAGTGGATGGCTGACGAGGATGGCCGTGTCCCAGCCCCGGGCGAGCATGAGATCGCGGGCACTGGCGGCATCCTCGCGGGTGGTCATCGATCCGTCGGCGAGGAGCACCCTGTCGGCGGGCACACCCTGTGCGATCGCCAGGTCGCGGGCGACGGCAGCCGCCGACAGGGGGTCGCCGCGGTAGCCGCCGGTGCAGATCAGATAGGGGGCGAGTCCCCGATGCCACAGGTCTATCGCGTGCAGGGTGCGCACCCAAAGGTCGGGGCCTGGCTGTCCGTCGGACGTCACCTGCGCACCAAGGACGACGACAGCGTTGGCGGGCTGAGCACGATCGTGCCGGCCGGTGTGGTTGATGCGCCAGCCGAGGTATAGGAATGTGATCGCACCCGCCAGCAGCACAAGGGCTACAAGGGTCAGGAGGGCGCGTATAAAGCGTCCGATCATGGATGCATTATAACATAAGCAAGCCGGTTCTCAAATTCGGGCTGGCAGGCTGGAAAGCTGGACCGCTTTCCAGCCTGCCAATGCCGGTCAGCACTCGCTGTAGCCGCAGTTGACGCATTTGCGACAGCCTTCCATGGCAACAAAGGCGGCTTGCCCGCAATCGGGACAGAGGTCGGGGCGCGCGCGTGGGCTGGGGATGGGCAGGGGAAGCTGCTCGGGAGGCTGCTCGGCCTCGACGAGGGCCACGTGGCGGGCAAGGATCTGGGCGACGGCGTCGGGCAGTGAGCGAACGCGGTTGGGGCCAAAGCCCATCGGGCGGCCGCCGCCGATGCCGGCCAGTTGATCGATCACTTCGGCCATGCGCTCGCGTGCGGTGAGGGGCGACGGCATGCGCAGCGCCAGGCTGATGAGGCGGCCGATGGCCTCGGCGACAGCGGCGGTGTCGGAGCCTGCCTTGCCAACGTTGGCAAATACCTCGAACGGATCCTGACTGCCGTTGTGGTTGATGGTGATGTAGGCGGTGCCGAGCGGTGTCGGCGTGCGATAGGTGGTGCCGTACAGCACCATGGGGCGCGGTTTGCGCGTCTCGGCGAGATCCTCTTCGGTCTGGCGGGTACCGCGCGTCTGCTGTGTCTCGAGCACCACCTTCTCGCGCGACCCGGTGACATAGACGGTCAGCCCCTTGCAGCCGAGGCGCCAGGCGAGGTGGTAAGCGGTCGCCACGTCCGCCTCCGCCGCTCCTTCCGGCAGGGAGACGGTTTTGCTAATGCTGTTATCGACGTAGGCCTGAATGGCGGCCTGCATGTAGACGTGTTCCTGGGCGGCGATGTCGCCGGCGACGACAAAGGTGTTACGCACCGCGTCGGGTATCTCGGGCACACTCTGGCAGCTTCCAGTGGCCGTGACCTGCGCGACGATCCGATCGCACGCCTGCTCGTCGAGCCCCACCTGCTCCAGCGCGCTCAGGAAGAGAGGGCTGGTGTAGGTGAGCTCTACATCCTGGTCACCGTCTTTGAAGTGGCGGACGTAGGCCAGGGCAAAGACGGGCTCGCACCCGTACGCCTCGCAGCCGGAGACGGTGGCGATGGTGCCGGTGGGCGCGACGGTGGTTTGGGCGGCGTTGCGAATGCCGTGGCGGCGAATGCCGTGCAGGATCTCGCTCCAGTCCAGGTGGGGGCGGCCATGGTCGCGGCTGTGGGGGGTGAGCGGGGTAGGTGGGCGCCACCGGAGATCTTCCGGGTCGTAGATGCTGCCCTCGATGGAGGGGAAGGCGCCGCGGGCCTGCGCGAGGTGGACACTGGTGCGCATGCTGTGAAAGCGCACGAATTCAAAGACCTGGGCCGCGAACTCTTGGGCCTCGGGGCTGCCGTAGCGGATACCGGTGTGGAACATCAGGTCGCCCAGACCCATGATGCCAAGGCCGATGCGGCGCGAGCGGTAAGCGGCCTCTTCGATCTCGGGCACGCCAGGCACGTACTTGTTGGCGTCGACGACGTTGTCGAGAAAGTGGGTGGCCAGCTCGACGGTTTCCTGGAGCTTGGGCCAGTCGACGCTGCCATCTGGTGTCACGTGTTGGGCGAGGTTGACAGAGCCAAGGCAGCAGTTCTCGTAATCCCCGAGCCACTGCTCGCCGCACGGATTCGTGGCCTCCAGCTCGTAGAGGTGCGGCACGGGGTTGGTGCGGTTGGCGGCGTCGAGAAAGAGGACGCCGGGCTCGCCGTTGCGGTGGGCCTGCTTGACGATCTCGTCGAACACCTGGCGCGCGGGAAGGCGCGCCCAGACGGTGCCGTCCTGTGGATTGATGAGATCATACTCTTCACCGGCCTCGACGGCGCGCATAAAGTCGTCGGTGATGCCGACCGAGATGTTAAAGTTGACGATGTCGCCCTCTTGGCTCTTGCAGCGGATGAATTCGAGGATGTCGGGGTGATCGACGCGGAGGACGGCCATGTTGGCGCCACGCCTGCTCCCGCCTTGGGCGATCTCGCCAAAGGCCTTGTCGTACACGCGCAAAAAGCCGACGGGGCCGGTGGCGACGCCACGGCTGGTGCGCACGGCAGCTCCCTTGGGGCGCAGGCGAGAGAAGGAAAAGCCGTTGCCGCCGCCTGTCTGCTGCACGAGGGCTGCAGCGCGCAAGGTGGAAAAGATGCCGGCGGGG
>DATHUZ010000045.1:0-6783 GCA_035461725.1 Anaerolineae bacterium | reverse complement strand
GCGCCGCTGGCCGGAGATCTGCCCCTCAGCCAGGAGATCCTGGGCATCATCGCCGGCGTCATCAACAGGGCCGCCGGCGCTGCGACGCTGGACAAAGCCCTGGAGATTGCCTACGTGGCGGCCGGCGACATCTCCTGTGCCCAGGACTGCCGGGAAGGGGTGACCGCCTTCCTGGAAAAGAGAAAGCCTGTCTTTAACCAATCGCCGCCCGGTGAGGGGAGTCAATAGATGCCTGTCTCTGTGCTCACAGATGTAACAGTCGTCGAATGCGCCACCTACGTCACCGGCCCTTACGCCACCGCGCTGCTGGCCGATCTGGGTGCGCGCGTCATCAAGATCGAAGCCCCGCCGCACGGCGATCCTTACCGCTACTTTGCCCCCGGCGAGTATTACAGTCCCAACTTTGCCCATCTGCATCGCAACAAGCAGAGCATCCTGTTGGATCTAAAAGTACCTGAAGGCAGGCAGGTCTGCCTCGACCTGGTCCGGGGGGCCGACGTCTTTGTCGAGAACTTTCGTCCTGGCGTCGCCGGGCGCCTCGGCCTCGATTATGAGGCCTTGTGCGCCGTGAACCCACGGCTTGTCTACTGCTCCATTTCGGCGTTCGGCCAATCCGGCCCCTATGCCGGCAAACCTGGCTTTGACACGCTGGGCCAGGCCATGAGCGGCCTGTTGAGCTTGCTTGCCGACCCCGAGGAGCCCAAAATCATGGGCGTCGCCCTGTCCGATTACATCACCGGCTTTTCCGCGGCGTACGGGATCCTCGGCGGACTGCTGGCGCGCCAGGCCTCGGGCCAGGGCCTGAAAGTGGAGACTTCGCTGCTGCAGGCCACGCTGTCGTTCATCGGCGAAACCGCGGCCGGCTATTTCAGCACCGGCACGGTTCCCAGCCGCATCGCCCGGGTCAGGGACGCTCACGCCTTTGCCTTTCTGGCCAGAGACAATTTGCCCCTGGCCATTCACTGCTCGGTCCCGGAAAAGTTCTGGCTCGCGCTCCTGGCAGCCATAGATCGCGTGGAGCTGGCGCACGATGCGCGGTTCAAAACCCGCGACGACCGGCGCCGAAACATCGAGCCACTGCAACAGGAGCTGGCTCCAACGTTCGCCACGAAGGATCGGGCAGAATGGCTGCGCCTTCTGGAAGAAAACGACGTTCCAGCCAGCCCGCTATATAGCGTCAAAGAAGCCCTGGAGGACCCACAGGTCCTTCATCTCGGGGTCACAGAAGAAGTGGAGCACCCCACGACGGGCAAGGCCCGGTTCGTGGGCGGCCCGGTCCGCTATGAAGGGTTGAACGTACAGACGTCCGAGCCTCCACCACTTCCCGGCGAACACACCGCCACCATCCTCGCTGAGCTCGGCTACAGCAACGCCGACGTCAAAGCACTCTCAAAGACAGGTGCCATTCCACCGCACCCGACAACCGGGGATCCGCCGAGGGTCCCCTAATGCAGGTTCCACCGAGATGCGCGGGAAATAGAGAAGCACGGCCCGTGTTTGCCCTCTATCCCTCTGTGAATCTCTGTGTCGACTCGGTGTATCTCGGTGGAACAAACGCTGAGGAGGCGAGCGCACCATGGCCGACTATGGAGCACTACAGGCGAGAGTAGAAGAGCTGGCAGCGAGGGAGTGGGACGTCCCGGCCTTCGAGGCCAGCGTGAACAAGCTGGTTGCGGAAGGGATCCCCGCCAAGCAACTCGACCCGGCCGAGATCGTGGCCAACAGGCAGCAGGTCCTGGATCGGGTTCAGCGTCGCGCCGAAGAGTACAACCTGGCGACCCACAACTGTGCCCGCGGCACGGCGCTGGCGCTGCTGGAAGAGTTTGGCCTCGGCTCGATCGACGTCGTCCACGCCCTCTCCCCCTTTCCCGGTTTTGGCGGCACCGGCTGGATGTGCGGCGGCGTGACCGGCGGCCTGATCGCGCTCGGGCTCTACTTTGGCAGCGCCGACCTGCTCGACGGCGAAGCGGTCGGCGCCTCCATGGCGGCCGCCCGCGAATTCATGGCGCGCTTCCAAGAGGAGGCCGGCTCGGTCCTCTGCCCCTCGCTCCACGAGGAGGTGGTGTTTGGCCGCTACATGGATCCGGGAGCCAGCCCCGAAAACATGGAAGCCTTTGCCGCGGCAAAGGGATTCGAAAAGTGTGGCCTCTTGCCCGGCATCGGCGCCCGGATCGCTGCCGAGCTGATGATCGACAGCCTGGCACGGTGACTGCAGGGAGCAGCGCATGGAAACCATGGAAGCACGGTTGATCGAAATCGTCGGCCAGGATCGCGTGGTTGCCGATCCCGTCGGCGAGGAATCGTTCTCGTTGAGCGCACACCTGATCCCCCCGTTCGCCCCGGCTCTGCGGGTCACGCCCCAGAACGTCGACCAGGTGCAACAGATCGTCGTGTGGGCCAACGAGACGCGCACGCCGCTGGTGCCGGTCAGCTCCGGCGGGCCGCACCTCCGCGGCGGCACCCTGCCCACCGCACCCTGCGCGGTGATCGTCGACCTGTCGGCCATGAAGCGCATCCTGAAAATCGACCACCGCAACCGGCTGGCCCTCGTCGAGCCGGGCGTGACCTTCAACCAGCTCCAGCCCGCGCTGCGCCAAGAGGGCCTGCGCCTGATCGCCCCACTTTTACCCCGCGCCGGCAAGTCGGTCGTCGCCGCCCTGCTCGAGCGCGAGCCCGTCACGTCGCCGCGCTACCAGTGGAACCTGACCGAGCCGCTGCGCAGCCTCGAGATCGTGTGGGGCAACGGCGAGCGGTTCTACAGCGGCGGCGGCACCTTGCGCGGCGAACGAGAAGAGGACTGGCAGCGAGGGCTGGTGCCGCTCGTCGGGCCGGGCCCGGGCCAGCTCGACTTTTACAAGCTCCTGTCGGCCGCGCAGGGCACCATGGGCATCGTCACCTGGGCGTCGGTCAAGTGCGAGGTCTATCCCGACGTGCACCTCTTGCGGCTGGTCGCCGCCGACCGGCTGGAAGACCTGATCGATTTGACCTACCGCCTCCTCCGTTTCCGCTTTGGCGACGAGCTGTTCATCGTCAACAGCACCTGCCTGTCGTGGCTCCTCGGCCGCGACGCGCAGCAGGACGCGTCCCTGGCAGAGGCGCTGCCCCCCTGGACCGTCGTCGTCGGCATCACCGGTGGGCCGATCCTCGGTGCGGAAAAGGCGGCGGCACGGGAAGCGGACATAGCCGACATCGCTCACGAGTTCGGCCTGGCCCTCGTGCCCGACGTCCCCGGCTACCGCGGCGACGAGCTGCTGGCGCGCCTCCTCGATCCTCCGGCCGAGCCCTACTGGAGACTGAGGCCAAGGGGCGGCGCGCAGGAGCTCTTTTTCCTGACGACGCTCGACAGGACGCCGGGCCACGTCGCCACGGTGCAGGCGGCGGCCGATGAGCAGGGCTATCCGCCGTCGGACATCGGGGTCTACCTCCAGCCCGCCCACCAGGGCACGGGCTGCCACTGCGAGTTCGTGCTGCCGTTTCGCCGCGACAGCCAGGCCGAGATCGAGCAAACGGCAGCCCTGTTCCGCGACGCCGGCCAACGGCTGCACGCCGGGCACGCCTACTTTTCGCGGCCGTATGGCATATGGGCCGGCATGGTCTATGGGGCGGATGACAGAACCCGGGTGGTCACGCGGCAGATCAAAGAGATATTCGATCCGAACGGCGTGATGAACCCGGGCAAGCTCTGTTTCTGATCGACAGGAGACGACACATGGCACTCCAAGATTTCGCAGCCGAAATGGACCGCTGCAGCCAATGTTCCTACTGCAAGTGGATCCCATTCGACCAGATGAAGAGCTGGCGCTTTAGCCAGAACTGCCCCAGTGTGTCGTACTATCACTTTAACAGCCATTCGGCCCGCGGCCGCTACGTCGTGGCCCGCTCGCTGCTGCGCGGCGAGAGCGGCTACACGGACATGGTGCGCGACATCGTTTTTACCTGCCTGGCGTGTGGTGCGTGCGACGTGAGCTGCAAGGTGTGCCGCTACAACCTGGAGCCGCTCGAGATGGTGCGCGCGCTCAAGTGCCACCTGGTGGAAGACGGCCAGGGCCTCGACACGCACCGCGCGGTCGTGCACAGCATGACTCAGGAGCGGAACAGAACGCAGGCAGCCGCTTCTGCGCGCGGCGTCTGGGCCGATGATCTCGACGTCCCGCGCCTCCCGGACGAAAAGGCGACCGTCCTCTTTCACGCCGGCTGCCGCTTTAGCTACGACGGGGCCTTGCAGCCGTCGGCGCGCGCCGCCGTCCGGCTCTTGCAGAGCGCCGGCGTCGACGTCGGCATCCTGGGCGAGCGCGAGACCTGCTGCGGCGGCAGGGTCTACTCGATGGGCTACCAGGAGCCGTTTGCCGCTGCCGCCGCGGCGAACGCCGCCGCCTGGGCCGCTGCCGGGGTGGAAACAATCGTCACGTCGTGCGCCGACTGCTACCACGCCTTCAAGCGCCTCTACCCCCAGCTCGGCGTGCAGGTGCGGGTGCTCCACACCGTCGAGCTGCTCGCCGAGCTGATCCGCGACGGCAGGCTCGTCCTCCGCACCGAGGTGCCCATGACCGTCACCTATCACGACCCGTGCCACCTGGGCCGGCAGGGCGAGACGTACGTGCCGTGGGACGGAGTCGAGAAGAAAATCCTGAACCAGGTCGTCGTCTATGAGCCGAAAAAACCGCGCTACAACGGTGCGTGGGGCGTGTACGACGCGCCACGCGAGGTCCTGCGCGCCATTCCCGGCCTCGAGCTGGTCGAGATGGAGCGCATCCGCGAGTATAGCTGGTGCTGCGGGGCGGGCGGCGGCGCGTGCGAGGCGTACCCTGAATTCGCGAGCTGGACGGCCGGCGAGCGGCTGGCCGAGGCCGCCTCGACCGGCGCCGAGGCGCTGGTCAGCGCCTGCCCCGGCTGCGAGCGGAGCTTTCTCGACGCCGCCGGCACGGCAGGCAGCGGTCGCCAAGGCTTCCAAGGCCTGCGCGTGTACGATATTGTCGACCTGGTACAACAGGCCGTTGGACAGGAGGAGAGCTCATGACACTGCCACCGAACGTGTATCAGGCTTTCGAAGCCATCGTCGGTGCCAGGCACATATCCGACGATCCGGCGGTGCTTGACGCTTATCGCTACTCGCTCGCCCACACCGCCATCCACCTTGGCCCCTATTTCGACACCTTTACCCCACGCGGCGCCGCCGTGCTGCTGCCCGGCAGCACCGAAGAGGTGCAGGCCATCGTCCGCCTCTGCAACGAGCACAAGATCAGGTTCAAAGCGTCGAGCACCTTCTGGTCGGCCCAAGGCTACCCGTCCGAAGACAATACCATCCAACTCGACATGCGCCGAATGGACCGCATCGTCGAGATCGACGACAAGAACATGTTCGCCGTCATCGAGCCGGGCGTCATCGGCGCCACGCTCCAGGCCGAGGCGATGAAGGTCGGCCTGAACGCGCACATCCCCGGCTCGGGCTGTAGCTGCTCCACCCTGGCCACGGCCACCTCCTACTTTGGCTCCGGGCCGGGCAACCTGTACGGCGGCTGGCAGTACGACAACCTGCTCGGCATGGAATGGGTGTTGCCCACGGGCGACCTCTTTCACGTCGGCTCGCTCGGCTCTGGCTGCGGCTGGTTCTGCGGCGAGGGTCCCGGCCCGAGCATGAAAGCGGTGGCACGTGGCTTCCTCGGTGCCAAGGGGGCGATGGGTGTGTTCACCCGCTGCGCCGTCAAGCTCTTTGCCTGGCCCGGCCCGCAGACCCTGCCCGTCGAGGGCACGGTGCCCGCCTACCGCGTGTCGCTGCCCGACCGGTTCCGCGCCTACACGCTGGCGTTCCCCTCGTGGAAAGCGTGGGCCGACGCTGCCCACCTGATCTGGGACACCAGCATCGGCTACCTGGCCCACCGCCAGTTCAACATGTTCGGCCGCGACCTGAAATACGCCATGGTCAAGATCCTGACCGATCCCCACAAGAGCCTGGAAGACCTGGAACCGCTGCTCGACGACCCGGAGGTGCAGCGCGTGACGCAGCTCTCGACGCGCGACTTTCAGATCGTCCTCGCCGGCATGACCGCGCGCGACATTGCCTGGCAGGACCGCGCGCTGGACGAGATCCTGGCGCGCACCGGCGGCTGGAAGGTCGAGGCGATGAATGACCCCGACGTGGCCGACTGGTCACTCCTCTATCTGATCCGCTTGGGGCACAAGAACCTGAACCTGGTGTTCGGCGGCTCCTACGACGGCTGCTTTGGCCTGCTCGGCGCGCCCGACTGGGGCACGTCGCACGCCGAAGAGGCCGGGCAGTTCAAAAAAGAGTGGGAGAAGCAGGGCGCGGTGGTGGAGGCCGGCGGCGACTGCCAGATGGGCCCCATCGGCGGCCAGGGCGGCGGCGGCACCTGCCTCTGGGAGAACTTTACCTGCTTTGATCCGCACGACCAGGAGTCGGTAGACGGCACACGCGAGATGTTTGACGCCGCCACCCAGTATGGCGTGGCCCGCGGGTGGGGCGTGGGCATGGAAAAGTGGAACGCCCAATGCCGCGGCGCCGACGGCCGCACCACCCCCAAAGAGGAGCGCGACCGGATGCACCTGTCCGCCCCCCAGCCCTCCGTATTCCGCTACCAGCACCAGGTGCGCCAGGCCCTCAACCCCAACGACCTCGGCGACGCCTACTACGAAACCCTCGACGACCACTCACGCTCGTAACAGGGTCAAACCCGTGCTCGCGGTTAGTTATTGCTCTTGATCCACCGGATGGCCGCACGGGCCGCCTCCGCCACCGGCTCCCCACGGCTCGTCTCGCGCGCATCT
>DATHUZ010000044.1:0-7657 GCA_035461725.1 Anaerolineae bacterium | reverse complement strand
CTCCCCCCCCTCAGGGGGGGGAAGGGGGGGGAAAATGTGCGTCCCCTCCACACGGTTTGCCCCCTCGCCCCGCTCGTGGTAGAATACGGCCGGGTGTGCGTGACACCCGGTATCGTCTTCACATTACTGGGAGGGAGCGTGAGCGGCGAGACGATCCTGGTCATCGACGACGAACCGAAAATCGCCAGGACGGTGCGTGCGTACCTGGAAGACGCGGGCTTTCGCGTGGCCACCGTTGGAGACGGTCACGCCGCCCTGGCCGCGTTTCGCCGCGATCGCCCCGCCCTCGTCGTGCTCGACCTTGGCCTGCCGGGCATGGACGGCCTCGACGTGGCACGCACCATCCGCCGCGAATCCGACGTCCCGATCATCATGCTCACCGCTCGTGTCGAAGAAACCGACAAGCTCGTCGGCCTCGAGCTGGGCGCCGACGATTACGTCACCAAGCCCTTTAGCCCGCGCGAGCTCGTCGCCCGCGTCCGTGCCGTGCTCCGCCGCGTGGCAGGCGAGCGCGACAGGGCCGAGCCGCCCGTCGTGGTCGGACAGGTCCAGATCGACTTTGAGCGCCGCCAGGTCACAGCAGCCGGCCGCCAGGTAGAGCTCACGCCCACCGAGTTCGACCTGCTCGCCGTCCTCGCCCGCCATCCCGGACGCGTCTTTACCCGCCTCGAGCTGCTGGAGCGTGTCCAGGGCTATGCGTACGAGGGGTACGAGCGCACCGTAGACGCTCACGTCAAAAACCTCAGGCAAAAGATCGAGCCCGATCCCAAACAGCCCCGCTACGTGCTCACGGTGTACGGCGTGGGATACAAATTCGCAGAACAGGACGGTTGAACATGGTCAAGCTAGGATACGTCACCCTCTACGTCGCATGGGATCAGCTTCCCGATCTTCGCGACTGGTACGTCGAAAACATCGGACTGGCAGTCTCCTGGCAGTCGCGCGATTACTGTATGCTCAAGGGGCAGGGTGGAGCGCGCCTGGCACTGCACGCCGGCGAGCCGCTGGCCGATCCCGGCTGGGTCCAGCTCCACTTTGAAGTGTCCGACGTCGATGCCTTCTACGAAGATCTGGAAGGCCAGGGCGTGCCCTTTGACAGCCAGCCGCACAACACCTTGTGGGGCTATCGTGTAGCCGGCCTGCACGACTGCGCCGGCCACACCGTCGAGATCTATACCTCGCTGGAGGACGATGCGTCTGCTTAGCAGCCTCTGGGTCCGCGTCGCGGCGGGCTTTTTGCTCGTCGCCCTGGCGGCCGTGGGCCTGGTGGCACTCCTCGCCAACCGGGCCACCACCCACCAGTTCGAGGTGTATGTCAGCCAGGGCCGCACCGCGCGCGCCGAGCGGCTGGCACCTCTCCTCGCCGACTATTACACCACTGCCGGGAGCTGGGACGGCGTCGCCGCCTATCTCGACACCCTCAGCACCACTCCGACCGGCCGCGGACAGGGGCGTGGGCAGCGCGCGGGCGAGACCCCGGGCGGCACCGCCGATCGGCTTCTCCTCACCTCTCCCACCGGCCAGGTGATTGCCGACTCGGCCGGCGAGCTGCAGGGTGAAACCCTCCCACCCGCCGAGCTGGCGCCCGGTTTTCCGGTCGAGGTGGACGGCAGCCAGGTTGCCACACTCCTCATTTCCGCGCCGCAGGATGTGCACCTCTCCCTCGAATCCGAATTCTTGACAGAAGTCAATCGCCGCCTCCTCTGGGCCGGCCTGGCAGCCGCGGGTCTCGCACTTTTGCTCGGGCTCCTTCTCGCCCGCCAGATCACGGCCCCTCTGCGTGCGCTCACCGACGCCGTGCAACAGGTCGACCGTGCCGGCATCGAATCACACCCTGAGCGGTCCGTCCCCCAGGTCGCCGCCGGCGACGCCGGCGAGATCGGCGATCTTGGCCGCGCCTTCAACCAGATGGCGCGCTCCCTGGCCCACCAGCAAACACTCCGCCGCCACCTGATGGCCGACATCGCCCATGAGCTGCGCACCCCGTTGAGCGTGATCCGCAGCGACCTTGAAGCGCTGCTCGACGGTCTCTACCAGCCCACCGCCGAGAACCTGGCCTCGCTCCAGGAAGAGACGCTCCTCCTGGCCAGGCTCGTCGACGACCTCCAGGCGCTGGCCGAAGCCGAGGCGGGCCACCTCCGCCTCGCGCGCGAGCCTGTCGACCTTGGCGCCTCTGCCCGCGACGTGGTCTCGGGCCTCTATGGCGTGGCGGAGGCACAGGGCCGCCCCATCACCCTCGACCTGCCGCCCGATCTGCCCCCTGTCGACGCCGACAGGCAGCGCGTCCGCCAGGTCATCGCCAACCTCCTCACCAACGCCCTGCGCCATACGCCGGACAGTAGCCCCATCGTCATCTCTGCCGTCTCCACTCCCGGTGCGGTCCGGCTCTCTGTCGCCGACCGCGGCCCCGGTATCCCGGCCGGTGACCTGCCCCACGTCTTTGACCGCTTCTGGCGCGGCGGATCTCGCGCTCGCGGCAGTGGGCTCGGCCTGGCCATTGCCCACGAGCTGATTCGCGCCCATGGCGGCCGCATCTGGGTCGAGAGCCAACAGGGCGCAGGCACCACCTTCTCTTTCACCCTGCCCACCGTGCCAGCACCTGCCGAGGCCGGCCCGGCGCCTGCCCGCCACGAACAGAGCTCGCCGTGAGCATCCTGCGCTCGATCGGCCGTTCCATCGCCTCCTTTTTCCTGGCCGCTCTGGCTGCCGCGGCCGTTTTCGGCCTGCTGCTCGGCCTGGCCTGGATGCCGCTGACCGGTCGTAACACCACCTACATGCTCGTCACCACCCTCCTGGTCGCCGGCATCGCCTTTACCCTTGGCGGCTACGTCGCCGGCCGCGTGGCGCGCGTCCACACCCTGCGCGCCGGCCTCGCCTTCGGCCTTCTATTTGGCCTCATCTCGTGCGGCTACATCCTTGGCCCCCACTGGTCGCTTTTACTCGCCGTGCCGCTCGCCACCCTCCTCGGCGCCGCGGGCGGCCGCCTGGCCCGCCGCCCCACGTCCGTACCATGATGCAGCCCTCGGTGCGGCTTGCTGGTATCACCTATCCATGGAGGCTCGGGCCGGTCTCCGACCGAGCCCTCCGGCCAATCTTCCAATCTTCCAACCTTCCAACCAACCAAGGAGTAACCCCATGAACCTGCAAGACAAGATCGCCCTCATCACCGGCGGCGGCGTGCGTGTGGGCCGCGCCCTGGCCCTTGGCCTTGCCGGTGCCGGTGCCCACGTCGTCGTCCACTACAACCGCTCAGCCGCCGCCGCCGAGGAAACGGCCGAGCTGGCTCGCCAACTTGGCGTGCAGGCACTCCCTGTCCAGGGTGACCTGGCCGACCCCGACGCCACCGTTGCCCTTGCCCGGGCCGCACTCGACGCCTTTGGCCAGGTCGACCTCCTCGTCCACGCCGCCTCCCCCTTTGTCCAGGGGAGCCTGCTGGGCACCGACCTCGCCACCTGGCGACACGTTATGGGTGTGCTCGTCGACGCCTTCTTTCTTCTCGCCCGCGAGCTCGCTCCCGGCATGATGGAGCGCGGCGAGGGCGCCATGGTCTCCATCGTCGACCGGGGCGTGCTCGACCCGTGGCCGCGGTACCTCGCCCACGGCGTCGGCAAAGCCGCCCTCTGGGCGCTCACCCGCAGCCTCGCCGTCGACCTCGCACCGCACGTGCGCGTCAACGCCGTCCTGCCCGGCCCCGTGCTGCCCCCGGCCGGCTTTCCCGAGGAGCTGAAAACCGCCGTCGGCGTCCACGGCACCCTGCTCCGCCGCTGGGGCACCCCCGATCACGTCGTCGACGCCGTCCTCTTCTTGCTCCAGAACGACTATGTCACCGGCGAGCTCCTCGTCGTCGACGGCGGCGAGCGCTGGGCCCATCGCCAACCTTCCGCCCAGGCCCTGCGCTACGTCGAAGCCTGACCGGCGGCGCACGTTATTGATCGTTCGCGGAAACTGTGCTACAATCGAGCCAGCAGGGTAGAAAGAGCACGCGTCATGACTGACGACAATCTGCAAAGCGTGACAGACACATACTCGAGTTCCTCTCACCTGGAGGAGCTCTCTCGGATCCTGTTCGAAAAAGCTGCTGACGGCATGTTTCTGACCGGCCCTCGCGGGCGATTGCTCGCCGTCAACGCGCGATTGACCAGCATCTCGGGCTACTCCCGCGACGAGCTCCTCGGCATGACCAGCGCCGATCTGATCCTTTCTGCCCCCCTTGCCCCCTCCCTGGTCGGCACACCGGTTGCTCTGTACGAAGGGGCCGAGACGGACGAGCGACGTATCCGCCACCGCGATGGTACCATTCTTTCGGCCGGCGTCACGGTTCACGAGCTGTCCGAAGGCGCCCTGCTCTGGATCCTGCGCGACCTTTCCGCGCATCGCCACGCCAAAACGGATCGGGTGCAGGCGGCCATTTATCACATCTCCGAGGCAGCCCAGTCCACGCTGGGCCTCGACGATCTCTTTGCCGCGATCCACACCACCATCGCCCGCCTGATGCCGGCGCACAACTTTTACATCGCACTCTACGAAGCCGCCACCGGCATGATCCGTTTTCCCTACTATGCCGACGAGTTCGATACCACGCCGCCTCCACAGAAGCTGGGGCGCGGCCTGACCGAATTTGTCCTCCGCACCGGCAGCTCGTTGTTGGCCACGCCCGCCCTCTTCGACCAGCTCGTCCGGTCCGGCCAGGTAGAGTCACTCGGCGCACCGTCCGTCGATTGGCTCGGCGTGCCACTCAAGACCCAGCAGGGGGAAACGATCGGCGTCATGGCCGTCCAGACCTACACTCAAGATGTCCGGCTCGACACCAGCGACCAGGAGATCCTCGAGTTCGTCTCCACCCAGGTCGCCATGGCCATCGAGCGCAAGCGGGCCGTCGAAGCCTTGCAGCGGTCTGAAGAGAAATACCGTCTTCTGGTCGAGAGCCTGAGTGACGTCATATTCACCGTCGACACGCAGGGGATCTTGACCTACATCAGTCCCGCCATCGAGCGCTATAGTGGCTTTCCGGCCGGCCAGGTCATCGGCCAGCCCTTCACCCGCTTCATCCACCCCGACGACCTGCCCGGCCTGGTGACCAGCTTTGGGCGCTCCCTTGCCGGCCAGCCGGAGCCCTTTGAATTCCGGGTCTACAGCCGCGACGGCACGATCCGGCACGTGCGCACGTCGAGCCAGATGCTCGTGGAAGAGGGACAGGTGGTGGGCTTGACAGGCATCATGTCCGACGTCACCGCGAGCAAGCGAGCCGAAGAGGAGCGGGCCAGGCTGCAAGTGCAGCTCTTTCAAGCGCAAAAGATGGAGCTGTTGGGACGGCTTGCCGGCGGCGTGGCCCACGATTTCAACAACATGCTGCTCGCCATCCTCGGCCATGCCGAGCTGGCCATGCGGCGCTGCCCTCCGTCCGATCCCATCCGTGCCGACCTCAAGGTAATCGAAGAGTCGGGCCACCGTTCCGCCGGCCTCGTCCGCCAGCTCCTCGCCTTTGCCCGCCAACAAACCGTCGCACCCCGCGTCCTCGACCTGAACGACACCGTTACCGGCATGCTCAGAATGCTGCGCCGCTTGATCGGCGAGGACATAGACCTCGTTTGGGTCCCCGGGCCGGGGGTCTGGCCTGTCAAGATCGATCCTACCCAGATCGACCAGCTCCTGGCCAACCTGTGCGTAAACGCGCGCGACGCCATCGCCGGCGTCGGCAAGGTCACCATCGAGACGACCAACGCCACCTTCGACGACGCCTACTGCGCCCTTCACCCGGGGTTTGTCAGCGGCGAATATGTGATGCTCGCCGTCAGCGACGACGGGTGTGGCATGACCCGAGAGGTCATCGATCACCTCTTCGAGCCCTTTTTCAGCACCAAAGAGATGGGCAAGGGCACCGGTCTCGGGCTCGCCACCGTGTATGGCATTGTCAGGCAAAACGACGGGTTCATCAACGTCTACAGCGAGCCGGGCAGGGGCTCCACCTTCAAGATCTACCTTCCCCGCTTGGCGGAGCAGCCCGTCCAGCTCGCAGCCCCTGCCCCGCGAGAGATGGCCACAGGCCTGGGCGAGACACTCTTGCTGGTAGAAGACGAGCCTGCCATCCTGAAAATCGCGCGGGCGATGCTGCAGGAGCTCGGCTACCGCGTGCTCGCCGCCGGCACGCCTGGTGAAGCACTGCTCCTGGCCGAGTCGCGCACCGCCGAGATCGACCTGCTCATCACCGACGTGGTCATGCCCGAGATGAGCGGGCGCGATCTGGCGAAATCACTCTCCGAAATAAAGCCGGCGCTGCGCATCCTCTTCACATCCGGCTACACCGGCGACGTGATCGCCCACCGTGGGGTGCTCGACAAAGGCGTGCACTTTCTCCAGAAACCCTTTTCCATCGAGGACCTCGCATCCAAAGTGCGCGAGGTGCTCGATCAATCGTGACCCGCTTCGACCCGTTCCTAGTCCCGAGTACCCTCGGGCAACGGCTTCAGCCGTGCCGTTAACAAGGAGGACCAATGACCGAAAACATCCGTGACCAGGCCGTCGAGCAGCTCCGCCGCGACGTCACCCCCGAGCTCTACGACCGTATCCGCGCCCTCTGGATCGACCACTCCAAGGCCGAAGACGCCCGCGACCTCGACGGGCTGATCGCCACCCTCGCCGAGGACTGTGTCTACACCGTCGTGCCCACCGGCCAACAATGGGAGGGCCACGCCGGCGCGCGGGCATTCTACCTCACCTTCCTCGGCGCCTTCCCGGACGTCAAGTTCGAGATGAGCGACATCGTCGTCGGTCCCCAGGGCGTCATCGAAGTGGCCGACATGACCGGCACCCACCTCGGCCCCTGGGCCGGCATCGACCCGACCGGCCAGACCGTCCACCTCAAAATCATCATCCACTTCCCCTGGGACGAGGTTAGCCAGAAATTCGCCGGCGAGCGCATCTACTTCGACCGCCTCGCCCTGGCCGCGCCGGGCGCCTCGTCACCGGCCTGACAGTGTGCCGGCGCTGCCGCACTGCCACCCGCCGTCTGCCCCCGTTCGTGGTAACGGCTTCAGCCGTCCATTTTCATCCTTTATAGTGCCTCGGCCCGACATCGAAACTCTGTGGAACAAACCCCAACAACTGTCGCAGCCGCCCAAGCTGCTCCCTCAGCGCCCCCTCCTCGCGATAATACTCCAGCGTCACCATCTCCGGCTTGCAGCGGGCCAACGCCCACTCCAGCAGGGTGTAATCCTCTTCCTGCAGCGGTTCGTGCGCGTCATACCACACGCCGTTTCGCCGGCGGATGCCGCTCACGTGCACCTGCCGCACCCGCTCCAGCGGCAGCACCCCCACATACTCCTCCACCGCCTGCCCCCGGTACGCGGCGGCCAAGCGGGCGTGCGCCAGGTCCAGCAGCACCCCGCAGTCGCCGGCCTCGACCACCTCGGCCAGCCGGCCCGGATCGGTCGTATAGCGGTATTTGCGCGACGCCAGTGCGGGCAGGTTCTCCACCAGGATCGGCAGCCCAAACATCCTCTTTAGCTCTCCCAGCCTCTGGACAAAGCGCCGCACTGCCCGCGCCGGGTCGGGGGGCGGGAGATGGATCCCAAAGCGGGTGCTCAGCCGGTACAGGAACAGCGGCAGCAGGTCGATGTGCACCGACAGCCACTCGTTCTCCGTGCACGCCAGCAGCTCC
>DATHUZ010000043.1:0-6118 GCA_035461725.1 Anaerolineae bacterium | reverse complement strand
GGATGCACGGTATAGAAGGGGTGGACGAGGTGCGACACGCCTACATGGAGCCCGACGGCACCATCAGCGTCATCCCTTTCAGCAAACCGGACGTCCAGGCGACAGCACGGGACAGGCAGGAACCGCTGTAGCTCACTCGGTGTCGCTGCCGGGGATCGTACGCCCGCCGGTCCGCGGTACCCGGTCTTTGCCCTCCCAGGCCCCTCACACGTGGTACACTGCATCCCACCCGGGTAGCACCTATCAGCCCGACTTGCACATCTCGACCCCACCCCGCAAACCGCCACACAGTCAAAGAGTAGGGGCGTGGTGCCCCCGCCCGGGCCCCCCCGCCATCCCGGCATCGATAATTGTTTCCGTTTTTCCCCTCTCGACCACACCCCCGAACCCGCCACAGAGTCAAAGAGTTCACGCCCCGTCGCTCCGCGCCCGCACTGTCCTACTGGCAAGGGATGCACCGCTCGTGACGCGCAAACTTGCCACGACAGAGCGGCTGTGTTAGAATCGGGCCAACCTCAACCAGAAAGGTCGCAACAGAGTGCGAAGAAGGACCGGCTGGCCATGCGCATCGCGCTGATTCTGGCATTGCTCCTCGCCGCCCTGGTACCCGGCGGCGAGTCGGCATCCGTTCCGGCGCGGCTGCCCGCCCATTACGCGGGATGGGCAGTGGAAGCGTACCCTGACGCATCGACAGCCGAGATGGAGGCGACGGTGCGCCGGCTGGTGGCACACGGTGCCAACATCGTCTGGATCGGCCACAACAACCCGGGCATCGTCGACGCGCAAAAGGTAGAGCCTGGCCTGTCGTACGCCGTGTATGAGGCGTACATCGAGCCAGCCGACGAGCGGCACGACGACGCAGTGGCCATCGTCGAGGCGCAGCACCGCATGCTGGCCGCCTGTCGCACGGCCGGTGTGCCGGCCGTGCTGCCGGTCGGCTACCAGATCCAGATGGGAGTGCGGTGGAACGAGGCGCACCCGGACGCGCTGCGGCGCGACGCAGAGGGGGAGCCGCTCGACATCTATGGCGGCGGCGTCAGCGCCTCCTTCTACGCACCTGCCTACCGGCGCGACATCGAGCGCTATTACCGCTGGATCGAGGCCGAATTCGCTCGTCCCTACGCCGACGTGCTGCTGATGCTCAACCTCGCCGACGAGCCACTCGGCGGGGACTATTCTGCCCACGCGGAGGCCGAGTTTCGCCGCCGCCACGGGTTCAGGTTCGATGAGGTGGGGGCCGACCGGGCACGCCAACGCCTGCTGGGTGAGTTCCAGTCGCGCTATGTGGTCGAGTACGCCGCCTACAGTGCCGGGCAGTGGCAGGCGCTTCACCCGGGCCTGCCGGTGACCATGTCGTTCGACGGGGCGCAGGCGCGGCAGACGTTCACGATGCCCGACGTCGAAGCGCTATTCCGCGACACCCCCGACAATATCGTCGTCACCTTTGACGCCTATCCACGCGACGGGCTGCCCAACGTGGCACTCGACGACGCCGACCTGGTTGGCCTCTTTTTACTCGCCCGATCCATCGGCCTCTATTCGGCGCGCTACGACAGGCCTGTCTGGCTGTGGGCGGCGGCGAACAGTTGGGGGCTGAGCCAGGCGAGCCCCGATCCGGGCTCTGTATCGGATGCAGTGGCGAACGGCATCTACCTGTCGCTGCTCGTGCGGCAGGCAGGCGGGAGCCTGCAGGGCATCGCCTACTGGAACTATAACGTCAAGGAGCAGGGGCTGTACAACGACACGCACGACGTGGTCTATGACGTCGAGACAATGTTCGCGCGGGTCTCGGCGGCACTGCCCCTGCTGCGCCGGCTGATGGCCACGGGCGATGCGGCGGTGGAAGTGCTGGTGCTGGCACCACCGGCGCGTGCCTACGAAGCGATCGGGGCGCAGCGGGCCGCGGTGCTGCTGGAAGTGCACCTGTATCATAGACTGCAGGTGTTGGCACAGAGTGGCGTCAACGTGGCGGTGGTGGGCCGGCTGGAAGAGTGGCAGGTTGGGCGGTTGGAAGGCTGGAAGGCAGCGAGGCGCAGGGCGGCCGGAAGGGAAGATGGTGAGGGTGAGGGCGGGCTGGAAGGGGTGCGGACGATCGTCGTGTTGGCGCCGAGTGTAGAGTCTATCGACCGGCGAGACGTCGAGTCGTTACGCGTGTTCCTCGAGCGGGGGGGAAAGGTGCTGGCGGCCGCCGAGGTGGCGCAGGCCCTCGACGGAGGGCGTGGTGGGAACGACGTGATGATGGGTGGCGGCCTGGTGGAGCGGCGAGGCAGCCTCTACGCGGCGCAGCAAGGGGTGGGGGTACTGTTCGAGGCGAGCAGGCGCGCGGCGCTCAACGACTTTTGGCGGGAGGCTCTGGGAATCGAGAACATCCAGCCCGGCTATAGAGTGGAGACGGGCGGCTATGCCTTCCACTATCAGATCGGGGCGGCCCCGGCTCTGGTCGACGTCGATCTGGCACACAGTGCCTGTGGCTACCGGTACGACGCCAACGCGATGCCTGTCGAGCGCCTGTGCGGAGCCCACCTCGAGGTCCCCCTCAACCGTCGCGAATATATCTTGCTCAAGCACGACCCACGCGCCTGGCCCTGGCCGGTCGAGGCGCCGCTCACCGCTCCCGGCGCAGCCTGTCTGCTTTGGCCACCAGGTCGCGAAAGTATTCCGTCTCGGTGATCTCGGCCACCTGGCGCGCTCTTTTGACCTCGTCGATCTCGACGCGGAGCTCTTGCAACTGCCGGCGCAGGAGCTGCTCGCGGGCATCCACCTCGCGGGCCATCTTTTGAAAGACGCGGGCCAGTTGCCCGAGTGCATCGTCGCGCTCGGCGACGCCGTTCAGGCTGTCACAGCGGAACGTCCCCTCCTCGACGGCCGCGGCGGCCTCGATCACGTGATTCACCTGATCGAGGTATTCTCGCTCAACGTCGCGCAGGCGCTTGTCGGCGAGTGAAGCGTGCAGCCTGGCGCGCAGCAGTCCGACGTCAAAGGGCTTGGGCAAATAGTCGGTGGCGCCCATCTTGATGCAGTGCAAAATGCTCTCCATGTCGTCGAGCCCCGAGATGACAATGACAGGGATATCGCGCAGCCGGCTGTCGCCTTTCATCTGAGTGAGCACCTGGAAGCCGTCGAGCTCGGGCATGACGAGGTCGAGGAGGACCACGTCGAACGGCTCGGCCGCCAGCATGTCCAACGCCTGGCGCCCATCCTCGGCCATGGCCGAGGTGTGGCCCTCCTGCTGCAGGCTGTGCGCGAGCTTGATGCGGTTCAGGCGGTTGTCGTCGACGACCAGGATATGTCCCTTTGTGTCCAACTCGTACGTCTCCTCTACTCGGGCGGCAAGCGATCCGGCTGCATCGCCTCCAGGGCCTGCCTGACGCGCGCCCACTCCGCCCCGGCCAGGGCCAGTTTCTCGGCCGCTTCGTCCAACGTGCCCGCCTTGCCCATCATCTCCAATTCGCTGCACAGGCCGGCAAGCGCCCGGGCTCCAAAGTCGGCGCTGTTCGATTTCAGGCTGTGGGCAACCCGGCGCAACGTAGGCGCGTCGCCACGATCGAGCGCTGCTTGCATCTCTGCCAGCATGCCGGGGGCGTCGGCCAGGAAGGTGCCGGACATCTCGTGCATAAAAGCCACGTCCCCGCCGGCCATCTCTTCGAGGCGGGCCAATGCCGCCGGATCGAGCACGGGGGCCGGCTCACCCTGGGCAACTGTGCCGTGATCCGTTTCCTGCGCATCGGCGAGCGTACCCGGGTCCGCAGATCCGGCCAGCGGCCGGCTGTTGGCCAGCGCCTCGACCAGGTTATCGACCCGGATCGGTTTTGGAATAAAGTCAGCCATGCCGGCTGCCAGGCACTCCCGGCGGTCGCCGGGCGTGACGTTGGCCGTCATAGCGATGACGCGTGGGCGCCGGTCCGCCGGCCACCCGTCGCCGATGGCACGGGTCGCCTCGAGACCATCCATCTCGGGCATCTGGACGTCCATCAGCACCACGTCGTAGGGCTGCCGGCGTAACGACTGGAGCACTTCCAGCCCATTGGCGGCCACATCCGCCCGGTAACCCAAACGGTCCAACAGCCGGAGGGCCAGTTTCTGGTTGATAGGATTGTCTTCGGCCAACAAGATGCGCAGGGGATGGCGCCGGCCCATTTCCGCGTCAAAAGGCGAGCTTCTGGCGGCATGGACGGCCGGCTCCTCTTTGGCTTCAAGCTCGAAAATACCGACGAGCGCGTTGTACACCTGGGACGCCTTGATGGGCTTGAGTAAAACGGCTGCCCAATCTCGCTCACCGGCCGGGGCCTCACGCTTGCCCAGAGAGCTCAAGAGGACCAGCGGCAGGGGAGACGTGTGGCGCAGCCGGCAGATCTCGTTCGCCAGCGCGACACCATCCATGCCCGGCATCTGAAGGTCGAGGAAAGCAACGTCAAAGTCCTCCCCCCGGCGCAGCCAATCGAGCGCCTCGCTCGGGGAGCCGGTATCGAAGGGCAGCATGCCCCAGCCTTGCGTCTGCAGCGACAGGATGCGCCGGTTCGTCGGATTATCGTCGACGATCAGCACGCGCCTGTCCTCCAGCCTGGGCTGGATACCGTGGGGATAGCCACGCTCTGTGGGCACCGCCGCCGCCTGCGCCTCGATGGTAAAGTGAAAGATGCTGCCCGGTCCGCCCGGCACTAGAGGAGGCGTGGCAGGCGACTCGACCCAGATCCTCCCGCCCATCATCTCTGTCAGGCGCTTGCTGATGGCGAGACCCAGCCCTGTGCCGCCGTAGCGGCGCGTGGTCGAGGCGTCGACCTGGCTAAAGGACTCGAACAGGCGGTCCATGCGATCGGGCGCGATGCCGATCCCTGTGTCCCGCACAGAGAAGTGAAGCGACACGCGGTCCAGGGGACGTACCTCCCGGGGCTGGCCTGTGCCACTGTCGACCTCGCGGGCCACCGTCACGACAACCTCACCCTGGTCAGTGAACTTGAGCGCGTTGCTCAGGAGGTTCACCAGGATCTGGCGCAGCCGCGTTTCGTCCCCGACAATCGCCACGGGGACGTCGCTTTCCACCATGCAGCCCAGGTTGATCCCTTTCTCCGCAGTTCCGGCTGCCACGAGGTCGAGGGCGCTTTCCAGGCACTCGCGCACATGAAAAGGCTGCCTTTCCAGCTCCAGGCGCTCTGCTTCGATCTTGGAAAAGTCGAGGATGTCATTGATGATCGTGAGCAGCGCATCCCCGCTGGAGCGGATCGTTTCGGCAAACTCCTGTTGCTCCGGCGTGAGCTGGGTGTCGATCAGGAGGCCGGACATGCCAATGACCGCATTCATCGGCGTGCGGATCTCGTGGCTCATCGTCGCCAGGAAGGCGCTCTTGGCCTGGTTGGCCTGCTCGGCAGCGGCACGGGCTTCCTGTGCCTGGTCGAAAAGGCGCGCGTTGGCGATCGCGACGCCCAGGTTCGAAGCGAGCGTCTGCAAGAGGCTGACGTGGCTGTCCTTGAACGCGTTCGGCTCATCATCGACCAGAACAAGAACTCCCAACACCTGGTCGTTGATGATGATCGGCACGCCGAGCCACGATGAACCGGATGTGGTCTCGTCTTGCTCTCCAATTTCTGGCGGAAAGTATGCACCATGCTCAACCTGTGCCTGTAGTGTGCCTAGCACGAGCGGTTGGCGGGTGAGGATCACCCTGGACGCCAGGCCTCTCCCAAGAGGGAACGGCTCGACGGAATCGATATACCCACCTTCGTGCCTGTCAAACTCATAGTGGACGTGAATGAGGCCCGCCTGATCGTCCAGGAGCATAATGATCACGGCGCCGGCGTCAAAGATGTCGCGGATCTGGTCGCCAACGATGCGCGTCACGGTTTGCAAGTCGAGGGTTCTCGACATCGCTTCACTGACGCTGTTGAGGATGGCCAGCTCGGCGGTACGCCTGCGCTCCGAATCGAGGGCACGGATGCGGGTGAGCGCAGTGGCAACGTGTTGGGCGACGAAGGCAAGGACCTGGTCGTCCCTGTCGGTGTAGCGGATGCCTTCGGTGTAGCTCTGGACAACGACGGCACCGAGCGTCTTGCCGTCCGCTTTGAGTGGTGCACCAATTCCGTCTACGTTGGGCGTCCCTTCCAGGACTACTTGGCCGCTCGCG
>DATHUZ010000042.1:0-1527 GCA_035461725.1 Anaerolineae bacterium | reverse complement strand
TGATGGCATTGCCAGCTTGCCCTCCGGAGCGCGCGACGTGCTGGAGCGGATGCACCGGCACGTCGAGGCGGCGTACGCGGCGATCGATCGATCGGACCTGCGGGTGATCCACTGCGACCTGTGGCACGACAATATCAAGCTCCATCATGGCGCGCTCTACCCGTTCGATTTCGAGGACACGGTGTGGGGGTTTCGGGCGCACGACATGGCGATGGCGATGCTGGACCTGCTGGAGAGTACGGACGAGGCGCGTTACGCGGCGCTGCTGCCGGCGTTCCGGCGGGGGTATACGGCCCACATGGCGTGGCCGGACGATCCGATCGAGCCGTTCCAGATGGGCCGGCTGTTGTGGAAGATCAACTGGGTGGCGCTCCATCAAGCGCGGTGGCTGGGGAGCATGGTGGAAGGGCATGTGCCGGTGTTCGAGCAGTATGAGCGCACGGGGCAGGTGATTCGCCCGCCAGCAGGGTAGTGGTCTGTCGAGTATGAGCTGTGGAACGCGGCGTATCGCCGTGGGGCGATCCCGTCTCTGGCGCGGTTCGGTGGGCAACTGCTTTTAGGTTGGGGGCTGTTTAACCTCGTCGAGGGCGTCGTCGACCACCACCTGTTGGCTATCCACTATGTCAGGCAGGTGCCGAATTACATGGTGTATAATACGGTTACTATTACGCACGTTCGTGCCACGCCGGGCGAGCAACGACGGAGACATCAAAGGAGAAGAGGATGCCTGACAAGGAAGGAGCGCAGAGCGCACAGGACCTGGGCTTGATGAGCGGGTTTCCGCCGCCGCCGGACAAGCTTGTCACCCACAAGAACCAGCTTTACGGGCCGTATAACCGGTGGAGCTTTCAGCACGAGCTGCAGTTGAACCGGACGGCGGATGTGTGGCGGGGGAACGGACCCGTGGCGCAGCTCGACTATGCCGATTTTGACATAAGCAAGGTCACGTATCGCAACCGGGCGGGTGCCGAATTCACCTTCGAAGAGATGGTCGAGATGAGCTACACGGATGGGATCGTGGTGCTGCACCGGGGCAAGATCCTCTACGAGGCCTATCCGAACGGCATGCAGCCACACACGCTGCACGCGTGGGCGTCGGGCAGCAAGTCGATGACGGGGGTGCTGGCGGCGACGCTGGCACACGAGGGGGTGCTCGATCCCGACGCCGCCGTGGCCGAGTACCTGCCGGAGCTGAAGGAGAGCGGCTTTGGCGATGCTACGGTCCGCCAGGTGATGGAGATGACGACGGCGGTCTGGTTCGGCGACGACGACGTGGACCCGGTGTCGGAGAACCTGGCGTACAGCATCGCGCTGGGGTGGAAAGCCAGACCAGCAGGGTACAGCGGCCCGGAATCGGTGTACGAGTTTTTGCCGACGATGAGGAAGGTGGGCGAGCATGGCCAACGTTTTGCCTACCTGACGCCAAACACGGACGTGCTGGCGTGGATCATGAAGCGACGGCTGAACCAGTCGCTGGCCGAGATCATGCAGGAGCGGATCTGGTCAAGGCTGGGCGCGGAGCGGGAC
>DATHUZ010000041.1:0-2510 GCA_035461725.1 Anaerolineae bacterium | reverse complement strand
AGATCGGTGCGGCGCCACCAATCTACCAATCTACCAATTTACCAACTAGATGGGGGATTGAATCGTGACGAACGATCGTTATCAGGAAGAAGCGCTGACCTTCGACGACGTCCTGCTCGTGCCGGGGCGGTCGGAGGTGCTGCCGAACGACGTCGACCTGAGCGTCGACCTGGCGCGCGGCATTCGGTTGAACATCCCCGTCTTGTCGGCCGCGATGGACACGGTGACAGAGGCCGGGCTGGCCATCGCGCTGGCGCGCGAGGGGGGCGTGGGCGTGCTGCACCGCAACCTGTCGGTGGCCGACCAGGCCGAAGAGGTCGACAAGGTGAAGCGCAGCGAGTCGGGTATGATCGTCGACCCGATCACGCTGCCGCCGAATGCCACGCTGGCCGATGCCGAAGCGATCATGAGCAAGTACCACATCTCGGGCGTGCCGATCATCGAGAATGGGCATCGCTGCGTCGGCATCCTCACCAACCGCGACGTTCGTTTCGTGACCGACATGAGCATCCCCGTGCACCACTTGATGACTCCCGCGGAGAGGCTGGTGACGGCGCCCGTCGGCACGACCCTCGACGACGCCGTGGCGATCCTGCAGCAGCACCGCATCGAAAAGCTGCCGCTGGTCGACGACGAGGGAGTGCTCAAAGGGCTGATCACGGTCAAGGACATTCAGAACAAGCGCGACTATCCGCTGCGCGCGACCGATGGGCGCGGCAGGCTGCTGTGCGCCGCGGCGGTGGGCGTGGGCGACGCCGCGCTCAGCAGGCTCGACGCGCTGGTGGAGAAGGGGCTCGACCTGGCCGTCGTCGACACGGCGCACGGCCACACCGCGGGTGTGTTGAGCACGGTGGAGCGGATCAAGGCGCGCTATCCCAGTGTGGTGCTGGTGGCGGGCAACGTGGTGACCGCCGAGGGAACGTGCGATCTGATCGCCGCCGGGGCCGACGTGATCAAGGTGGGCGTGGGTGCCGGCTCGATCTGCACCACGCGCGTGGTCACCGGCGCCGGCATGCCGCAGGTGACCGCGATCCAGGTGTGCGCGGAAGAGGCGCACCGCCAGGGCGTGGCGGTGGTGGCCGATGGGGGCGTCAAGTACTCGGGCGACGTCACCAAGGCGCTGGCCGCCGGCGCCGATGCGGTGATGCTCGGCAGCCTGCTCGCCGGGCTGGAAGAATCACCCGGTGAGCTCGTGATCTATGAGGGACGCCACTTCAAAGAGTACCGGGGGATGGGCTCCATCGGCGCCATGAAGGGCCTCGCCCGCGACCGCTACGGCACAGGCCAGGGCGACGGCAAGCACGTGCCGGAAGGGATCGAGGGACAGGTGCCCTACAAAGGCTCGCTGGCCGAGTATGTTTTTCAGCTCATGGGCGGGCTGCGCTCGGGCATGGGCTACGTGGGCGCCGCGAACCTGGCCGAGCTGCGGCAGAAGGCGCGTTTCGTGCGCATCACGCACGCCGGCCTGATCGAGAGCCATCCCCACGGCGTGATCGTGACCAAGGAAGCGCCCAACTATCCGACGCGCCGGCAGTGAGGTGGCACGCTGAAGAGGGGGCGAGACGGGGCCAGCCCTGAGGCCGAGGTCGACCAAGTCGTGTCGGCGGTGCAGGCCTCGAAAAAGTACCGCACGCTGTGCGCCGACGCGGTGGCGCGCATCGCGGCGGAAGAGATGGACCGTCGAGAGAGCCTGAAAGAGGCGATCAAGGCCACCAAGCGCCGCCTACACCAGGTGTATGGCGCGTTCGAGACCAACCTCGATTACGAGACCGCGCTGGCGGCCCTCCGGGCCGCCTACAGCTCTGGCGACGAGGCCGCCATCAGGCAGGCGTGCCGCCAGGTGCTGGGCCACCACACCTCCACCCGCGAGCGGCTGCCCCTGCTGGACGAGTTTTACCCCGCCATCTGGCAGATCACCGGCACGCCGCCGTCGGTGCTCGATGTCGGCTGCGGCCTCAACCCGCTGTCGCTGCCCTGGATGGGCCTGCCGGCCGGCGCCCGCTACGTCGCCCTCGACGTCGACTGTGGGCGGATCGACTTTCTCAACCGATACCTGTCGATCGCGGGCCTGCCACCCATGGCGCGTTGCCACGATGCGCTGGTCGCGCCGCCGCCCGACCGCGCCGACGTGGCGCTGCTGCTAAAGATGAGCCCGACGCTGGAGCGCCAGCAGGCGGGCGCCACGCTGCATCTGGTCGAGCAGCTCCACGCGCGCCACATTGTGGTCAGTAACGCGGTTCAGAGCCTGGGGGGGCGGGAGAAGGGGATGGCCGAGCAGTATGGGCGGCAGTTCGAGGGGTGGGCAGAGGGCAAGTCGTGGACGATCGAGCGGCTCCAGCTCGAGTCAGAGCTCGTGTTTGTGGTCGGCACCCACGGCGAAAACGTGGATACGTTCCCCCGTTCGTAGTCACGGCTAAAGTCGTGCTTTGCCGGTAGGTACAGGCTTCCAGGGTGTATGTCAGCCTGGCCGGGGTTGTCTTTTTTGACGCGCGTATATACACGGAGGCCCG
>DATHUZ010000040.1:0-10284 GCA_035461725.1 Anaerolineae bacterium | reverse complement strand
GGGGTGGGGCTGAGCGTGTGGGGCGGGTTTCGCAAAAAGATCCTGACCTCGATGCTAGGGCTGAGCCTGCTGGGGCTGGGCCTGCTGGGGCTGGGCCTGGTGCCCGCCGATCTCTTCTGGCTGGGAGCCGGCTGCATGCTGATGGTGGGGTTGACGATCCCGCTCGTCGACGGGCCGATCATGGCCATCATGCAGAGCACGGTGGCGCCCGAGATGCAGGGGCGCGTGCTGACCCTGATGGGCAGCCTGCTGTGGCTGACGTCGCCACTGGGGCTTGGGATCGCCGGCCCGGTGAGCGACTGGCTGGGCGTGCAGGTGTGGTTCCTGATCGCCGGCGGCCTGTGCGTGGCGGCGGGGATCGCCGGGGTGATGGTGCCGGCGCTGGTGAACATCGAGGAGAACCAGGGTGCGCAGGTGGAGGTGACCGGGGCCGAGCCGGCGCGGGTGGGGGCCGATTGACGGCCCGTCAGAACATTAACAACCAAAGATATTGAACGTGTTAAATCGCGGTGCCTGTGTTATAATCAGCGTCACCGGGTTGGTGCCGGGCAGAGCGAGGCAAACGGCCCGGCAGGCAGCCTGCCCGATCACGAGGGTGGTAGTGACGCAAGAGACGCCAGTAGAAGAAATGGAAACGAGCGCGGGCCATATGCGGCGACTCGACCCGGCGCGCGACCTGGGGCGCGTCGCCGACCTGATCACCGAGGCGTTTGCCGACGAGATGGACGCCAGGGGGCGGGCGGCCCTGCGCGAGCTGCGCTGGCTGTCGCGCCTGTCGCCACTGGTGTGGTGGCTGGCACAGGTGGACCCGACCTTTAGCGACGCCGTGAACGGCTTTGTGTGGGAGGTGCCGGACGGGGCGACGGCCCGGGGTGATGAGCGGTGGTCGATCGTAGGCAACGTCAACGTCAACCGCGCCCCGGGCAGCCGTACTCGCCTGATCGTCTGCAACGTGGTGGTCGCACCCAGATACAGGCGGCAGGGCATCGCCCGCCGCCTGACGGAGCGGGCCGTGGCCGAGGCGGAAGGCCTGGGGGGCGAAGAGGTGATCTTGCAGGTGTTCCGGCATAATCATCCTGCCCTCCACCTCTATACCAGCCTCGGCTTCCAGGAAGCCGGGGGCGAGGTGGACCTGTTGGCCGGGGACGTCCGGTCTGTGGCCGTGGTCGACGCGCCGGGCTATGCGATCGCGCCGTGGCAGCCGGGTGACGGAGAAGCTGTGTACCACCTGGCACGCCGGGCCACGCCGCAGGCGATCCAGTGGGTGCGGCCTGTGCGCCGCGACGCGTACTGGCCCGACTGGGGCCAACGCGCCGCACGCAGGCTCAACGATCTGCTTACGGGGCAGCGTGTTTACCGTTTCGTCGCGCGGCACGAGAGGGAAGCGATCGCACTCGCTACTGTCACGGCTGCGTTTCGCGCTCCAGAGCACCGGCTGGAGATCCTGGTGGACCCGGCCCACGCCGGGCAGGTCGAGGCGGGGCTGGTCAGCAGGGCTTTGTACCTGCTGGCAGCGCTGCCGCCCACGCCGGTTCACGCTGTGGCCTATACGAGCCACGAGGCGGCCTTGAAGGTACTGAATGGTTATGGCTTGCGCGAACAGCGCACACTGTTGACGCTGGTCAAGAGCCTGCCGCGAGGAAAAGAATGGCATACGAGCCGTCCCCATACCGGGCGCTTTTTCGAAACCGCAGCTTTGTAGCGCTCTGGCTGGGCCAGACCGTATCGTTCGTGGGCGACTATTTCTACTGGCTCGCCGTGCCGATCATGGTCGAAAAGCTCACCGGCTCGGCGCTGCAGGTGGGGCTGTCGGTGATCGCCAGCGCGCTGCCGATGCTCGTCCTGGGGCCGATCGCCGGCGTCTTTGTGGACCGCTGGGACCGCAAGAGGACGATGATCGCCGCCGACCTGCTGCGCGCGGGGTTGGTACTCTTTTGCCTGCTCGTGGAGCGCCCCGATCAGGTGTGGATCTATTACGTCGTCGCATTCCTGATGTCGAGCGTCAGCCGGTTCTTCTATCCTTCTCAAAACGCCGTGCTGCCGTTGATCGTCGCGAACCGCGACCACCTGCTGGCCGCGAACGGGCTGATGCAGATCGTGCAGACCGCAGGCCTGTTGATCGGGCCGGCGCTGGCCGGCTTTTCGATCGGGATCTGGGGCGAGCAGGTCGCGTTCCTGGCCGACTCGGCTACCTTCCTGGTCTCGGCCGCCGCCATCGTGACGATGACGGTGCCGCGCACCACAGCCGGGCGTACCGCCGCACAGGACATGGGCGGTGCGCTCGGCACGGTGTGGGGAGAGATGCGCGAAGGCGTGGTCTATCTCTTTCAGAGCCGGACGATGGTGGGGGTGCTGGTGTGCCTGGGCGTGGTGCAGCTCGGGTTGGGCGCGATCAATGTCATCTGGGTGCCCTTTATGCGGCGTGTCTTTGGCCTTGGACCTGAGGGCCTGGGGGCGGTGGATGCCGCGCAGGGAGTGGGGATGGTGATCGGGGGCATGGCGCTGGGGATGGTGGTGGGGCGCTTTCAGCGGCGGCCACTGGCCGGGTGGAGCATCCTCTTTATCGGCGCCATGATCGCGTTGGTGGGGCTGTCGCCGACGTGGTCGCTGGCCACGATGGTGCCGGGCCTGGCGACGAACGCACCGCTGGACACGCTGACCGCGGGACAGCGGCTGCTGCACATGCCGCTCATGCTGCTGGTGTACAGCATGCTGCTCGGCATCGCGCTGGTGCCGGCGCAGTCGAGCCTGATGACGATGATGCAGTTGGCGGTGCCCGATCTGAAGCGGGGGCGGGTGGGCAGCGCCCTGAACGCGCTGACCACCGCGGCGGGGATGCTGTCGATGGCCGCGGCCGCGGCACTGGGCGAGGTGGTGGCGCTGAGGAGCATCTATGTCGCTTCAGGCGCCATCGTCGCGGCCAGTGGGCTGGTGGGCCTGTACGTGCTGGAAGAGCCGGTGGAGCCGGCAGGCGCAGGAGAGCGTGGCGAGGCGGACGCATCCGAGCGGGTTCACGCGACGGTGGACGGGATGGCCGCGGAGTGAGTGAACAGGAGAGCGAGATGGAAGAGGAGAGGGGCGCGGATGCGCGCAGGCGGGTCCTGGAGCTGCTGGGCCGGGGCCAGATCGGCGTGGAAGAGGCGGAGCGGCTGCTGCGTGGGATGGCGGAACCTGAAGAGGAGCGGCTGGACGACGGCACGGCGGCGGAAGCGGGCTTTCCGTCCAGCGTAGCGCTGCCTGCCGAGGCGGCCGGCACGGTACCGAGTGGGGCGCCGGAGGGCTGGCGCCGCTTCTGGATCTGGCCGCTGTTGGCCGGCGGCGTCGTTCTCCTGGCCGGGGCGCTGATCATGGGGCTGGTGTATGCCACGGCCGCGGCGGCGGGCTGGCTGGTGTGCGGCTGGGTGCCGATGATCGCGGGCTTGTTGGTGATGGGGGTGGCGTGGTGGAGCCGCACCGCGACCTGGCTGCACCTGCGGATCAGCGAGCCCGGCTCGAGGCGGATCGCGATCAGCATGCCGCTGCCGCTGACGCTGGCCGCCTGGGTGCTGCGCATCGCGCGGCCCTATGTGCCGCAGCTCCGGGATACGGGTGTGGACGAGCTGATCCTGGCGCTGCGCGACAGCAGGGCCGGCGACGCGCCGCTTTTTATCGACGTGCAGGATGAAGAAGACGGGGAACACGTACAGATCTATATTGGATAAAAGTCGTGGGATGATCGTTTGGTTCGAATAGAGAAGGAGGACCAGGATGGCAACAACAGAAGAGAGGATGCAGATTCTGAACATGGTGGCCAGCGGCAACATCACCGCCGAGGAGGGGGCCAAGCTGCTGGCGGCGCTCGAGCCGGAAGGCAAGAGGAGACAGATGCTCGCGGGGCCGGGCGGGCCCACGCCTGCCCGCTGGTTCCGGGTGCGGGTGACCGACCTGGAGACGGGCAAGAACAAGGTGAACGTCAACCTGCCGATGAGCCTGGTGGACGTGGGGACGCGCATGGGCGCGCGCTTTGCACCCGAGCTCGAGGGCATGGACTTTGAGGACATCATCGAGCAGATCAAGAGCGGCGCGCAGGGCAAGATCATCGAGGTGGAAGACGCCGAGGGCGGTGAGCGCGTCGAGATCTATGTCGAGTAGTGGTGAACCAGAAACCGGGTTTCTTGGCTGAGAAACCCGGTTTCTTTGTGAAGGGGGGAAACGTGCGCGATCAGATGATGAAGGCGCTGTCGCACAGCCACGCCGATTTCACCGACATCCGCCTGGAGCGGGAGTGGCGCACGACGGTGCAGTACCGTGGCAAGAACCTGGAGAACCTGGAAGCGTCGGTGGGGTCGGGGGGGATCGTGCGCTGCCTGGTGAATAACGGGTGGGGCTTTGCCGTGTTCAACACGCTGGCCGACCTGCCCGGGCGCGTAGAAGAGGCGTACGAGATTGCGCGGCTGGTGGGCAGCCGGACGACGGAGGTGGTGGAGCTGGCGCCGGTGGCGCCGGTGGACGACGTGGTGCGCGTCCAGCTCGAGCGCGATCCACGCTCGGTGCCGCTGCAGGAAAAGCAGGCGCTGGTGCAGGGCTACAATGACATCCTGCTCGGCTACGATCCCAGGATCGTCACGACACAGGCGCGCTATACCGATTTCTTCAAGGAGGTGACGATCGCCAATTCTGAGGGCAGCTATGTGACCGAAGAGCAGGCGGACGTCACGCTCTACCTGGCGGCGACGGCGCGCGACGGGCAGGACAACATCCAGACGGGGTTCGAGTCGGATGGCAGGATGGCCGGGTTCGAGGCGGTGCAGGGGCGGGAGGCGCAGGCCGAGATCGCGGCCCGGCGGGCGCTCGACCTGCTCGACGCCAGGCCGGCGACGGGCGGGGTCTATAGCGTGGTGCTCAACCCGCGGCTGGCAGGGGTATTGATCCACGAGGCGTTTGGCCACCTGTGTGAGGCCGATTTTATCTCCAAGAACGCGCGCCTGCGCGAGGTGCTGCGCCCGGGGCGGCGGTTCGCGGTGGACGAGCTGACGGTGATCGACGAGGGCTACCTGCCGGGTCTACGCGGCAACTACAAGTATGACGACGAGGGGACGCCGCGCCAGCGCGCGTATCTGATCCGAAACGGCATCCTGGAAGGGTTCCTGCACAGCCGCGAGACGGCGGCGCGGATGGGCGCGGCGCCGACGGGCAATGCCCGGGCCGTGTCGTACCGCTTTGAGCCGATCGTGCGCATGCGCAACACCTACATCGACAAGGGCACGGTGCCATTCAGCGACATGATCCGCGACATCGACCGCGGCATCTATGCGCTCGACGCCTTTGGTGGCAATACGATGTTGGAGCAATTCACGTTCAGCGCAGGGTACGCGTACGAGATCGTGGATGGGCAGATCGGCGGCATGGTGCGCGACGTGGTGCTGACGGGCAACATCTTTGACATCCTGAAGGGCGTGGACGCCGTGGGCGACGACCTCGAGATCGAGGGCAGTGCCGGCGGGTGCGGCAAGGGCGGGCAGTATCCACTGCCGACGACGATGGGCGGCCCCCACGTGCGCATCCGCAACGTGGCGGTGGGAGGGAGAGCATCGTGAGCGAGTACCCGGTGAGGAAGGAAGAGATCGACGCGGCGGCACTGCTCGACAGGCTGGCGCAGCACGGCGAAGCAGAGGTGTACGAGCTGCGCAGCGCCCAGGTGCCGCTCCAGTTCAAGAGCGGCAAGCTCGAGTCGGCGCGCAGCTCGCAGACGGTGGGGCGGGCGGTGCGCGTGATCAAGAATGGACGGCTCGGCTATTCCACCACCACCGACGTGACCGACGCGCAGACGGTGGTCGAAAACGCGCTGGCGGCGGCCGAATATGGGGATCTGGTCGCCCTGGATCTGCCGGGCGAAGCGGCGCTGCCGGCGATGGAGCGGTATGACGAGACCGTGGCGGCGCTGGAGCCGGGCGACCTGATCGGCATGGGCGAGGCGATCGTCGAGGCGATCCGGGCCTACGACCCCGAGGTCGAGGTGAACGTGGCGGTGGGCAGGACGGTGGACGAGGTGACGGTGGTGAACAGCCGCGGGCTGCGCCGGCACGACAGGCGGACCAGCCTGTCGATCGGGGCCATGGGCACGGTGACGCGGGGCGACGAGATCGTGATCGTGGGGGGGCAGCGGCAGTCGCGACGCAGGGAGGAAGTGGATGCCCGGGCGCTGGCCGAGGAGATCGTGGAGCGGCTGCGCTGGTCGGCCGAGACGGTGCAGGTCAAGTCGGGGCCGATGAAGGTGCTGCTGCGGTCGGTGGGGCTGGCGCCGCTGATGCTGCCGCTGCAGCTCGGGCTGAACGGGCGCTATGTCTACCTGGGCACCTCGCCGCTCGGCGGCAGGCTGGGGGAGCAGGCGTTCGACCCACGCTTTGCGCTGGTGGACGATGGGCCGCGCGATTTCGCGCCGCTGTCGGCGCCGTTCGACGACGAGGGGGTGGCGACCCGGACCAAGACGCTGGTGGATGGGGGTGCCGTGCGCCAGTTCCTCTATGACCTGAAGACGGCGGCCCAGACGGGTGCGCAGCCGACGGGCAACGGCTTTAAGCGGGCCGACCTGTTCACGGCCGGCTTTCACGTGCCTCCGCAGGCGGCAGCGGCGACGTGGGTTGTCCCAGCGGGCGAGGAGGACCTGGACGCAGTGGCGGCGGGCCTGGACGAGGTGCTGGTGGTCGAGAACGTGCTGGGCCTGGGGCAGGGAAACATGATGGCGGGCGAGTTCTCGAACACGGTGGCGCCCGGCTTTTTGATGCGCCGGGGCGAGATCGTGGGCCGGGTGAAGGACACCATGATCGCCGGCAACGTGTACACGCTGCTGCGCGACCAACTGGCGGCGGTGGGTCACAGGCAGGAGTGGGTGGCCGGCATGGTGTACGCGCCGGGGCTGCTGTTCGATGGGGTGAGCGTGGTGGCAAAGTAGGGATTTTGGATTTTGGATTGGGGGAGTGGGGGGGCGCACTTGTCTCCGTGGGGGAGACAGTGCGCCTCACCTTTTTTTTTGCCCCTTGACACATTGATGCGAATCGTTGTATAATTTCTTCCTCACGGCTTGCCAGAGTCGCCTCGCGTGATCCGTCATTCATCCACGTGAAAGGGGAAAAGAAAATGACTGTCGAGCAGGAAAGTGGCGTCTATAGGCCAGCGCCGTCGGTGGTGTCGGAGGCGAACGCAGCGAGCTATGAGGAGCTGGCGCGCCGGGCCGACGAGGACCTGGAGGGCTTTTGGGCCGAGCAGGCGCGCGAGCTCGAGTGGTTCAAAGAGTGGGACCAGGTCCTCGACGAGACGAACAAGCCTTTCTACCAGTGGTTCGTGGGGGGCAAGACGAACATCGCCTATAACTGCCTCGACCGCCACGTCAAGACGTGGCGCAAGAACAAGATCGCCCTGATCTGGGAAGGGGAGAACGGCGAGAAGCGCAACTTTTCCTACTATGCGCTCAACCGCGAGGTGACCAAGTTCGCCAACGTGCTGCGCAGCATGGGCGTCAGAAAGGGCGACAGGGTGACCATCTATATGGGGCGCATCCCCGAGCTGCCGTTCGCCATGCTGGCCTGCGCCAAGATCGGCGCCGTCCACTCGGTGGTCTATGGCGGGTTCTCGGTCGAGGCGCTGCACGGCCGGATCGAGGACAGCGAGTCGAAAGTGGTGATCACCTGCGACGGCGGCTTGATGCGGGGCAAGATCGTCGAGCTGAAGCAGATCGTGGACGAGGCGTTGGAGCGCTCGCCCACGGTGGAGCACGTGATCGTGGTCAGGCGCACGGGCCACGAGGTATCGATGGAAGCGGGGCGCGACTACTGGTACCACGACCTGGTGTCGCTGCCCATCGCCCGGTCGCTGAGCGGCAGCAACGACACCGAGGTGATGGACGCCGAGGATCCCCTCTTTTTGCTCTACACCTCGGGCACCACGGGCAAGCCGAAAGCGATCCTGCACACGCATGGCGGCTATATGGTGGGCGTGGCCACCACGCTCAAGTGGGTGTTTGACATCAAGGAAGGGGACCGCTGGTGGTGCGCGGCCGATCCGGGCTGGATCACGGGCCACAGCTACATCGTGTATGGCCCGCTGCTGCTGGGCGCGACGAGCTTTATGTACGAAGGCGCGCCCACCTATCCCTACCCCAACCGGTGGTGGAGCATGATCGAGTATTACGGCATCACCATCCTGTACACCGCGCCCACGGCCATCCGGGGCCTGATGCGCTTTGGGGAGGCGTGGCCCAACCGCCACGATCTCTCCTCGCTGCGCCTGCTCGGCTCGGTGGGCGAGCCGATCAACCCGGAAGCGTGGCGCTGGTATCACCGCGTGATCGGGAAAGAGCGGTGCCCGATCATGGACACGTGGTGGCAGACGGAAACGGGCGTGTTTATGATCACGCCGCTGCCGGTGATGGACCTGAAGCCCGGCAGCGCCACGCTGCCCTTCCCGGGGGTGGAGGCCGACATCTATGACGAAGCGGGCCAGCCGGTGGGGCCGGGTGAGGAAGGGTTCCTGGTGCTCAAGCGCCCGTGGCCGGCCATGCTGCGCACCATCTACCGCGATCCGGAGCGGTACGTGGAGCAGTATTGGAGCCGCTACCCAGGGGTGTATTTCACCGGCGACAGCGCCCGCCGGGACGAGGATGGCTACTACTGGGTGATCGGGCGGGTGGACGACGTGCTCAAAGTGTCGGGCTACCGGCTGGGCACGGCCGAGATCGAGAGCGCGCTGGTGAGCCACCCGGCGGTGGCGGAGGCGGCGGCGATCGGCCTGCCGCACGAGGTGAAGGGGAACGCGATCCACACGTACGTGATCCTGCAGCAGGGCACCGAGCCTTCGGACACGCTGGCGGAGGAGCTGCGCACGCACGTGGCGCACGAGGTGGGGCCGATCGCCAGGCCGGAAAAGGTAGAGTTTGTGGCTTCGCTGCCGAAAACGAGGAGCGGCAAGATCATGCGCCGCATCCTGCGCTCGCGGGCGCTGGGGATCGAGGAGGGGGACCTGACGACGCTGGAAGAGTAGGGGGGGAGGGGTTTGGACCGCGAAAGACGCGAAAGGGCGCGAAAGGCGCGAAAGAGGGGCCACCGGGTGGAGGATGGAGCGGGACCAAGATCGAGATGTGTGTGCGGTGTGGCGCGGCTTGGGCCTGGACGACGCCCCCGATGAGGTTTTTTTTGGGAAACGGCCAGCGGGCATCGGGAGCGAGGGCGGGGTACTCTTTGACCTTGCGATGGTTTAGGGGGTGGGGTGGGGGCGAGAGGCGGCGAACCGTGTTAACCATGTTAACCATGTTAACCATGTTAACAATGTTAATCATGGAACGATGGTGACGATGAGGGGACGAGGGGGATGCGGGAGAGTACCACGGATGAAGAAATATACGATTTTTGCTCTCTTTGTACGAAATCTAGTGGATGATCTCAATGCCGTGTGGAGCAGACGGGTCTGGATGCTGGAAGCTTGCATCGGGGAGACGCGGGTGAGCGTCTGATGCCCAGGTTCTGGGGGGATCAAGGGATCTATATGGTTGGTCTGCCACGGTCCTTTCGAGCCGCGGCGCCACGTAGGTGATTTGCCGAGACCTGCACGTGACATGACTCGCCCTTTTTCACGTGCTATCCTTGTAGTAGTCTGTCAAAGGATGAACTGAGGGGCTGCGGATGGCGCAAGGAGGGCAACAGGCGTGTGCCGGCCGCCGGGCAGCCCCTGGGCTGCATGCCGGCAAGATACTACAACGAATTGAGAATTAAACGAACGGCCGCGCTGCTGGAAGTGCCTGCAGGCGCACGCAGGCCGAGGTAGGGGGCGCAGCAGTAGGGGGCGCAGCAGTGCTGCGCCCCTACGGATGGACAAGGTTATTCCTTACTTCTTTGCTCGTGCCGGATCCCGCCTGACATCCGGCACGAGCGTGTTGCGCTCTTTTCGTGCGGCTAGTGAGGTGCCGGGCTGGCCACGGGCGAGCTCGCGCTCAGGACGAGCCCGAGCCGGAAACTGCTGGCTGCTCGCCAGCAAGCAGCAGCACGCGCTGCTTCACATCCTCGGAAATCCAGGTGCGGCCTGCCACCTGACACCTACTCTTCAAGCTCCACTCGCCGGTACCCTGGATGAGGGTTTCGCCGCTGCCGTTCCACACCCAGCTCACGCGCCGACTCGAACAGCTCGAGGTTCTGGATCCGGTTGTCCGTTTTGCAGCCGTTGCGGTGATGGACGACCTCGCTGTTCAGCAGCGGCCGGACCAAAGATATTTCTCTCGGCAAGGCGGCAGAGCTGGCCGGCGTCTCCTGGCAGCGC
>DATHUZ010000039.1:0-3112 GCA_035461725.1 Anaerolineae bacterium | reverse complement strand
GGCCCGCCCCGTCGACATCACCATCTTGTCGTGGAGCGGGATGCCGCGCAGCAAGCAGTAGCCCATCGCCTTGTCGACGGCGTTATGCCGCCCAATGTCCTCACACACCACAACCGTCCGCCCGCGAGCGTCAAAAACCGCAGCCGCGTGGATACCTCCCGCCACGCGATACGCCTCTTGCTGTAGCGTCATCCGGCCCACGAGGTGGACCAGCACGCCTGCCGCGATGCGCAAGCTGCCGTTCACCGCCACCAGGCCCTCGGCCATTTCGGCCGCGTCGGTGCGCCCACAGCCCGAGCGGATGAGCGACACGCTTTCTGGAAGAGGCGGCGGCTCCACGCCGGGCATCAGGCGGACATCCACCCTGTTGCGCGACTCGTCGAGTGCGTCGCCCTCTGCTGTCTCACCGGGTAGCGCGCGACCACAGTGCTGGACCAGCGCGACGTGGCCAAGATCGGCGACGATCCCCTCGCCCAGACAAAAGCCGGCGGCAAGCTCCTTTTCCATCCCGGGCGTGCGCATCAACACCGCCACTGGGTGGCCGTTTACCCGGATCTCGAGAGGCTCTTCCACCACCACGCCACCTTCGACGAGCTGCCTTCCATCCTCCGTCACACGGTGAATCAGCCACGGCATAACGCCGGGGAGCGAGCTCTCCTCCGGCCTGTATGGCTGCCGATAACGTTTCAACTATCCTCCCCACTCAGCTCTTCCAGTGCTACACACAGATGCACGGAGATCATTCAAAAAATCCTCCGTGCATCTTTGTTCTCTCTGTGTATCTCTGTGTTCATATGCGATCCCGATCCGCAGCGCTACTCTGCAGGCATCGAGATCAGGGTATCGTGACCCACTATGATGCGGATGTCGAACTGGCTGCTCAGGTTCGAGCTGCGGCGCACATTTTCCGGCGTCACCTGGAACAGCTCGATCAGCCGTTCGAGGCTGTACGTCTTGTCGGTATAGTCGACAATGACCGTGCTCGGATAGTCGAGCCGGTCGGCGTCGCCGAACTCGACCACCTGGAACCCCTGTTCCAGGAGCATCGCTGCCACGCGCGCGGCAAAGTTCGGCTCCGACGTGCCGTTCTGCACGGCGATGCGCGCCCCCTCCTGCGCGAGCTGCTCCAACCCCTCGATCTGGACCGGTGCCAGCGTCGGCGTTGGGGTTGGCGGGGCGGGCGTGGACGTCGGCTCCACCTGCACCGGCGCGCTGAACAGCTCGCCCACGGCCGGGTCGATCAGGTCCCAACGCGGCAGTTGCACTGCCGCCCCCGTCTCTGTTCTGTGGCTCTTGACGTACGGGTGATCGAGCACGAGCTGCTGCAAGTTCCCCATGTCAATTTCGGGGGCCAGCATCGCCAGCTCCACCATCTCGTCGAGAGTCATATCGGTCTTGACCATGTGGCCCATCGTCGCAAAAAGAGCCGGTAGCTTGGGAATGATATTCAGGCTGAGCGCGCGCTCACGAATTGCGATCAGGATGAGCTGCTGTCGCCTGGCACGGTCAAAGTCGCTCGTACTCATCCGCGAGCGGGCATAGGTCAGCGCGCGCTGGCCGTTCATGTGCTGCCACCCGGCGTCAAAATGTACCGTCTTGTACGCGTATGGGTCCCCCGGCCGGGGATCGGGATACATCGTATCGTGCAGATCGCGGGGAACATTAACGTCGATCCCGCCAAGCTCATCCACCACCTGTTTAAAACCGTCAAAGTCGACCATCACGTAATAGTCGAGTGGGATGCCAAAGTTGTGCTCGATGGTGCGCTTGAGCAGCGCGGGGCCGCCGCCCGGATAATCGTATGTGTATCCCCACACGTTCGCCACGTTGATTCGGTTTTCGCCATAGCCTGGAATACTCAGATAGAGGTCGCGTGGGATCGACATCATGCCGACAGCTTTCGACCTGGGGTCGACCGTGACGATAATGATCGTATCCGTGCGGTAGCCCCACCCCGAGCTGCCGCGCCTGTCGATGCCCAGCAGCAAGACGTTGATCCGATCCTCAGATATTTCGGTCGACACCCGCTGTGGCGGGGTGTACGATAGGTTGAGCGCGCTTGCCACGGGTGTCATTTCGGGCAGCTCGGGGATCGGCTCCACCTCCATTTCCTCTTCGACTCCGGCACCGGCAGCCGCGTCCGCTGGACGGAAAGAGGGGAACTGGACGACGGGCAGGGAGGGTAGATCGGTTTGGGCCACGATCGCCCGCACCGTGGCGTAGAATAGGTAACCCGCATACAGTCCTCCCAGGATGAACACAACCAGGAAGAACCCGATAAAGAGCCGCAGCCACAAGGATGGACGGCTCTGCTGTCTTGGCACATTTCTTTTTTTCGCTGTCGTAATACTCAAAATCCCTCCGGCGTTTGCCTCGGCCCATCCTGCAAGCAGCCGGGCCTTCCGCAGCTAAGGGCGGGCGTGAGTCCGATTATACCACAGGACCTGCTCTATCGCAAAAAGAGAGAAAAGCTGGTATAATGGGGTGTATGATGCTGCATCGCCGCCACGCCTGGCTTGTGGGCCTGATCTTGTTCGAGCTGGCGGGGGCCGCGCTGGTACTGCGCTGGCTGTTCGCGCCCGTGCTCGTGATAGCGCCGGGCGCGCTCACGCCGGTGGCTGCTCCACCGGCCACCATCGCACTACCGCCCGAGCTTCCTGACGGCATACGCACGGTCATCGATCGCTGGGCAGCGGCACATTCCTATCTCGCCTACGATGGCACGGGCGAGCCGGATTTGCACCTGGCCTGGCGCAAGAGCCCGGGCGCACGGCTCGTTGGCGAGTGGGTGTTGGTGCCGGCTGCCGCGTTCCCCTCGCTGCGCCGCGACGTGCAGGAGCAAGATCTGCACGACGCGTGGCTCGGACGGGCCGGCGCAGAGTCGCAGGCCGCCCGCCTCGTAGTCACAGCCGACGTCGCGGCGATCCTCGATGGCCTGTGGGGACAACGCGGGAGCGAAGCGTTGGTATCGGTCGTAGCATCCGGCGAGATCGTGGACCGTGTATGGGCGCGAAACGAGAACGGCGGATATGGCGACACGGCCATCGTCGCTTTTCACCATCTCGATCCACGGCTATCGCCGCTGGCGGTAGACGGTGTGTCGGCACTCGAT
>DATHUZ010000038.1:0-4550 GCA_035461725.1 Anaerolineae bacterium | reverse complement strand
CGGCGATGGACAGCGCGGGGAACATCGCGGTGGGCTATACGCGGACGGGGAGCCAGGCGCCCTACTACCCGTCGATCTATTACTCGGGCCGGCGGGCGAGTGACCCGTTGGGCACGATGCCGTACTATGACAATCTGATCTGGGATGCGACGACGTCCAAGACGAACAACGAGCGATGGGGCGATTATTCGGGCATCGGCGTGGACCCGTTGGACGGCTGCACGTTCTGGTACACGACCGAGTATGGCGGCAGCGGGCAGACGCGGGTGGCGGCGTTCAAGTTCGACGAGTGCGGCACGCCGGACTTTGGCCTGACTGTCTCGCCCGAGGCTCTCTATGTCTGCGCCCCAGACGAGGCCGTCTACACGATCAGCCTGGAGAGCCTCAATGGGTTCAGCAACACCGTGACGCTGGCGTTGACGGGCCAGCCGAGCGGTACGGTGGCGTCGTTCGTCCCCAACCCGGTTACGCCGCCCGGCGACAGCACCCTGACCGTGGGCAACACCGGCCAGGCCGCCGCCGGCACGTACGCCATCACGATCGACGGCATGGCAGAGGACTCCCCGGGTCACCAGGACTCGGTCGTGCTCAACCTGTTCACGGGCCTGCCCGACGTGGCGGCGCTCCTGCTGCCGGCCGACGGCGCCATGGCGGTGTCGACCCTGCCTACCTACGACTGGAGCGACGTGGCCGATGCAGTGACCTATGACATCGAGGTCGCGACCGATCCCGATTTTAACACCGTCGTCGACTCGGCCAGCGGCCTGACGGGCTCGACCTACACGCCGGCCGGCACGCTGGTCATGGACACCGTCTACTACTGGCGGGTGCGGGCGGTCAATGCGTGTGGGGGCACAACCTCGATCGTAGGCGCTTTCCGTACGGTGGCCAACACCTGCGTGACGTACGTCAGCAGTGACGTGCCCAAGGCCATCAACGACAACTCCTGGACGAACAGCGTGATCGACGTGCCCGACTCTGCCAGTGTGGCCGACGTAGACGTGATCCTCGACTCGATCGTCCACACCTACGACGCGCACCTGGACATCTATCTCCGCCACCCCGACGGGACGCACATCGAGCTCTCCACGGACAATGGAAGTTGGGGCGACAACTATACCAACACCTATCTCGACGACGAAGCGGACACTCCCATCACGAGCGGCAGCGCGCCCTTTACCGGCAGCTTCCAGCCGGAAGGGAGCCTGGCGGCGCTTGACGGCAAGCCGGCTAACGGCGCCTGGACGCTGCGCATCTATGACGACACCAGTGGTGACACCGGCACGCTGCAGAGCTGGAGCCTGATCGTCTGCCGTGCCGACGGCGGCGCGCCGAGGGATTTTGGCGACCTGGAGGACAGCTACGGGGTGGCCTGGCACACGGGCGACGGCACGCTGCGCCTGGGGGATACCTGGACGTCGGACACGGCGTTTGCTCCTGCGGGGCACGACGACGCGAGTGACGACGGCGTCACCTTCCCCGGCGGGCTGGTGTCGGGACAAGCCAGCATCGCCCGCGTGAACGTGCAGGGTACACCGGCCAACGGGCGCTGGCTGCGGCTCTGGTTCGACTGGAACGGCGACGGAACTTTTGGCGATCAGGCCGAGGGCGAGCAGATGTACGATGCCGCGGTTGACGGCGGCGATAACGACATCACCGTGGACGTACCGGAGGATGCGGTCTCCCCTCTACACTTCCGCGCGCGGCTGTACGACGGCGACGATAGCCGCCTGCGCGACGCAAGCTCGTGGGGCGGGGCAGATGGCGGCGAGGTGGAGGACTATGCGGCGACTCTGCTTCAGTGCGATGCTGGATTGGAGCTCGTCCCGCCCACCGCGGCTCAAGAGGGCACGCCAGGCACGACGATCACCTATACCCTGTGGGTGACCAACACGGGCACCTGCACCGACACCTTTACCGTCGACGTGAGCGGAAATGCCTGGCCGATCTATGCGCCGGCAACCGTCGGGCCGCTGGCTCCGAACGCGGGTGGCGCCCTGGACGTCGTGGTGAACCTCCCTGCCGAGGCAAGCAGTGGCGACTGGGATGAGGCCACGGTGACGCTGGCTTCGCAGATCGGGCCGGGCACGACGGCCAGCAGTGTGCTGACGACTATGATCGGCGCACCCACGTACCGGATCTATCTGCCGCTGGTCGCGCGGGCTCAGTAAAGGAGATAGAAGACCTCGTCAATCTGTGTCTTGTGTGCCCGTGATGGGTAATATTCGCAGGCTGGGCGTTTCTTATCGGGCGCAGGTGGTCCTGTTTCTGATCCCTTACCTGCTGGGGACTCTGCTCCTGGTGGTGCTGCCGGCGTTGGCTACCGTCGGCATCTCCTTTACCGAATATCACGCGGTCGGCTCGCCAAAGTGGGTTGGTCTGGACAACTTTCGGCGCCTGGCCGCGACGCCCGTGGTCAAGCTCGGCCTCTATAACACGCTCCTCTTTGCCGGCGCGGCGGTGCCGCTCCGCCTGCTCGGCGCGCTGGCCATGGCCTTTTTGCTCGGCAGCCGGCGGCGGGGGAGCGGCCTCTACCGCGCGGCGGCATACTTGCCGACGATCATGCCCGAGGCCGCCTATGCGATGGTCTGGCTCTGGATCCTCAACCCGGTCCACGGGCCGCTAAACCTGATCCTGGCGGCGCTCGGGCTGCCAGCACCGGCCTGGCTGACCGAGCCGGGCACGGCGCGGGTGGCGATGATCCTGATGGCCCTGGTGCAGATCGGCGAGGGGTTCGTGGTGGTGCTCGCCGCACGCCAGAACGTCGCGCCGGCGCTGTACGAGGCCGCCGAGGTGGACGGCGCCAACCGCTGGCAGGGTTTCCGATGGATCACGCTGCCGTTGATCGCCCCCTGGATCTTGCTCCTGTTGTGCCGCGACGTGGTGGTGGCGGTGCAGAACACGTTCACACCCTCGTTTATCCTGACCTATGGGGGGCCATACTACAGCACGACGTTCCTGCCGCTGCTGGTTTACGAGATTTCGTTCGATTTCGCCGACTGGGGCCTCGCCTCCGCCGTGCTTGTGGTGACCTACGTGTGGCTGCTGCTGCTCATCTGGGGAGCTCGCAACTTGATCGAAGGACTATACGGCAATGCCCAGGCGAAGTAGAGACAGGCTGGCCGCGGGGGTGTTGCACCTGGCGGGCCTCCTGGTCACGGCCGCCTGTCTTTTGCCCCTCTATTGGATGGGGGTCGCCTCGCTGCGCGCGCCCGGCCTGGCTCCCGCGCGCACCATCGAGTGGTGGCCCCAAGTCGCGCACTGGGACAACTATGCGGAGCTGTTTCGCATCGTGCCGATGCACCTCTACGCGCTGAACTCGCTCATCGTCGTGATCATTGCCGTGCCGGTGACGCTGCTCGTCGCCGCACTGGCGGGTTTTGCGCTGTCGCAGCTCGACACCGCCTGGCGGCGGCGCCTGGTGGCCCTCAGTGTGGCACTCTTGTTGATCCCGGGCATGGCGGTCTGGACCTTCCGGTTCTACATTCTGAATGCGCTCGGGTTGATCGACAGCCTGGCGGCGTTGATCGTGCCGGCCGTGGCCGGTGGCAACCCCCTCTTCATCTTGCTCTTCTACTGGGCCTGCTGGCGCATCCCGCCCGAGCTGTACGAGTCGGCACGCCTGGAAGGAGCTGGGGCCTGGACGGTGTGGTGGCACGTCGCCCGGCCCCTGATCTGGCCGACTATGGCGGCGGTGGCGGTGCTGGCTTTTGCTCTCTACTGGGGTGACTTTTCGACGGCGGTGCTATACATCTTTCGGCCCGACCGGTACACATTGCCGATCGGGTTGCAGTTGGTGCGGCAGATGGACGCCACCAACCTGCCGCTGTTGATGGCCGGATCGGTGCTCATGATTGCGCCGGTGGTGGTGCTGTTTCTGGCAGCACAGCGACGGTTTCTGCGCGATCTCTCTTTCGCGATGGATGCCGACTAGGGGGGGAACATGCATAGCAGCTTCCGAATGCGCAGAGTGTGGGTGCTTCTTTGGATGGTGTGCCTGACCCTCGCCGGATGCCGAGGAGCAGGGCAGAACAAGGTGTCATTCATGGTCTTTGGCGACCCGGCGGAGCTGGCCGCTTACCAGAAGCTGGTCGCGGCGTTCGGGATGATGTATCCCGAGATCGAGGTCGAGCTGCGCCACGTGGCGAGCCAGGGCGACTATCAGAAGCAGTTGGTGACGGCGTTTTCGGCGGGGGCTGAACCGGACGTGATGTTGTTGAACTACCGCCGTATGCTGCAGTTCGCGGCCCGGGGCGGGCTGGAGCCGGTTGGTCCCTACCTGGACAGGAGCGAGACGCTACGCGCCGCGGACCTCTACCCACAGGCGCTCGAGGCGTTTCAGTGGGACGGCCAGACGTGGTGTGTGCCGCAGAACATCTCCAGCCTGGTGGTTTATTACAACCGCGGGCTGTTCGACGCCGCCGGCGTGACGTATCCGGCCGCCGGCTGGCGCTGGGACGACTTTTTGCGCACCGCCCAGGCGCTGACGCTCGACCTCGATGGAGACGGGCAGATCGATCAGTATGGCGCCGGCCTGTCGCCCGAGCTGT
>DATHUZ010000037.1:0-5418 GCA_035461725.1 Anaerolineae bacterium | reverse complement strand
ACCAGGTCGGCATACTGCAGTCGGGCTGGCTGGAGCGCGAGCCAGGGTTGACGGGCAAGACCACGGCGGCGATCCTGACCGAGCAGTTCCTGCGCGCGGCAGGTGCCTTTCACGTATTCCCCGATAGGACGGTGTGGTATGGGGCCGAACGGCCGCTGCTCGGTTTTCTGCCCGGCGTGCTGGGGCTGCTCGGCATGGCCTGGGCCGCAGCGCACTGGCGGCAACGCCGCTACTTTTTGCTGCTCGCCTGGTTCTGGTCGGTGATCATCACGGGGGGAATGCTGACAGAGAGTCCGCCGTCGAGCCAACGGCTGGTCATCGCCATTCCCGCCGTGGCGGTGTTGGTCGCGGTGGGGCTGGAGCAGACGGTGCGGCTGGCACGCCGCCTGCTGCTGTTCGACAGGCGGTGGGCCGACGCGCTGCTTGCCCTCGTAACCGTGGTGCTGGTAGTGGGGAGCATTCACTTTTACTTTGTCGAGTTCACACCCGAGCGGCGTTACGGGAGCCGGAACGGCGAGACGGCGACGATGATCGGGCATTATCTACGCCAGGTCGACGGCGATTACCAGGTCTACCTGCTCGGAGCGCCGGACATCTACTGGAGTTTTGGCACGATGACGTTCCTGGCCCCCAGGTTCTCGTGCCGGGACATTGTCGAGCCGCTGGCCGGTCCGCCGGTTGAGGTAGACGAGAGCCGGAATGCGTTGTTTATCCTGCTGCCGCAACGCGCCGGCGAGCTGGCATACCTCCAGGCCGCCTATCCATCAGGGACGGTAGAGGAGTATTACGACCAGAGCAAACGGACAAGGTTCGTGGTATATAGTGTGGAGTTCTAGCCCCACTTGTTGCATCGTCCCTGAACAATCGCTTTCCTCGACGCAGAGCCCGGCTTTTTCTGAGACAACCACCGAGGTGTGTCGTTGTGGATTCGCAGGGTTCCCATGTAAAGCAGGTTGGCGGCCCGGTCAGAGACCGGCCCCAGCCGGTTGGCGGTGTCGCCACCAGGAGAAAAGCAGGATGGCGGCACTGGTTAGAACAAACAGCAGGTCGACGGCCTGCTCGAGGCGCCACGGGCCGAGGTAGATCGACTCGTCGCCACGGGTAAAGCCGAGGAAAAAACTGCCGGCAAAGTAGAACAAGAGGTAGAGGAGAAAGGTGGTGCCGGGCAGGAAAGGCGCCCGGCGGGCCAGGACGACGCCCAGGAGGAGCAGGAGGGCATAGACGAGGCCGGCCGCCTGGGTAGCAAAGCGCGAGGCCTCGACGCCATACAGGTCGGGCAGGATGGCGTACCCCAGGCCCTCACCGGGGGCACCGTAGGCGCAGCCGGCGGCGAGGCAGGCGGCCCAGCCAAAGAGCATCCCCACGGCGAGGCCCGGCGCCAGCGCATCGGCCAGCCGCCAGAAGTCGACGAGCCGGTAGCCGTGCAGCCAGGCAAAGGCGACGACGGCCAGGAAGCCGGCCACGAACGCGCCATGAAACGACAGACCGCCCTCCCAGATGCGCAGCAGGCGTGTGGGCTCGTCGGCAAAGGCGGGCCAGTTGACCGCGGCGTACGCGACGCGCCCCCCCACGATGCCCGCCACGATGGCCCACAGGCCAGCATCGAGGGCGGCGCCGCTGCGGAGCAGGCGCCGGCCCTCGGCGTGGGCGAGCAAAAGGGCAGCCACCAGGCCCAGGTCGAGGAGGACCGTGTAGGCCGGCACCGACAGGCGGCCGATGGTAAAGAGCGTCGGGAACACGGACGCCGGCTACCCCTGCAGGCCCTGGACAATGCGCACGTAGCGCTCGGTCAACTCCTGTGCCTCGCTCTTGGTGGGCGCCTCGGCATGGACGTGGAACCTGGGATAGTCGGGATCGGGCAGGACGAGGACCCATTTTCCCTCGCCGAGCAGGATCTTGATGCCGTCGATCAGCTCGGCGCGCCGGTCCTTGTACTGCTCGTTCAACAAGCGCATCACCGTGCCCTTGACCTCCCACGGAGCCGCGACCTGCTCGTGGCTGACGTGGAACTTGGGCAGGCTCTGGACGACGTCCGAGATGCTCACCCCCTGGATGGCCAGGAACTCGAGAAGCTTGACCGTGGCCATCAAGCCGTCGAGCGCCGGCTGAAAGTGGGGGAAGACAAAGTTGCCCTGGCCATCGGCGCCGAGCACCACACCCTCCTGTGCCGACGTCTCCATGAGGTCCTGAGAATCGACCTTGGAGCGCAGCACCTGCCCGCCGTGGTTGGCCGCGATCCGGTCAAAGACGGTGGGCATGTGGACCGGGACGACGATGGTGCCGCCGGGATTGGCGCGCAGCGCCAGCTCGGCCATCGCCGCGGCGGCGATCGTCTCGGGCACGTACTGGCCGCGGTTGTCGACCAGGAACATTTTCTCTCCGCCGACGTCGAGGCGCACGCCAAGGTGGGCGTCGAGCACGCCGGTGATGAGCGTCAGCTCGCGCAGCTCCTGCTCGAACTCTTGCAGGGTGACCGACATCTTTTCGCCGTCGACGTGGGAAGCGAGGGGCACAACCTCGACGCCCAGGGTCGTCAGGATCTGCGGCAGGACCTCGGAAGTCGGGGCGTAGGCATAATCGACGACCAGGCGAAAGTGGGCGTTACGAATGGCCTCGACGTTGACCGCACGCAGGAAGCCCTCGATGTACACTTCGGCGACGCGCGGTGCATAGTCGATATTGCCGATCTCGTCCAGGTAGACGCGGCGAAAGTCCTCGCGGAAAAAGATGCGCTCGATATTGCGCTCGACACTCTTGCTCAAGGTGCGTCCCTGCCCGTCAAAGAAGCGAATGTCGACGACGCGCTGATCGAAAGGGGAGAGGCGGACGTGTACACCGCCGCGGGCATCGGTGGCCCTGGTGTAGTAGCGGGCGACGGGGATCGGCATCGACCGCAGGTCCTGGGCGTGGATGCCGGCCGAAGGAAGGCCCGAAATGACCGCACGCTTGATCATGCGTGGGCTACGGTGCGGGTCGCGGTTGACGGTGACACTGCTCCCCTTGGGCAGGCTGGCGCCAAAGGCAGCACCGAGCCGGGCCGCAAACTCGGGCGTGAGATCGACGTTGACGACGCCGGTCACCCCGAACCGGCCGAACAGGACACGCCGCCCCCGCGCCCCCCAGATGATGCTCGTCTTGACGGTGGCCCCAGGCTCGATCTCTTTTTCGGGCCACACCTTGACGTTGGCGTGCAGCACAGCACCCTCGCCGACGATGCAGCTATCGCCAAGGACGGCGCCTTCAAAGAGCACGGCGCGGCTTTTGACGGTACACTGGCGCCCGACGATGGCGCCGCGCACTTCGGCGCCCTCGCCGATATAGCAGTTGCGCCAGACAATGCTGCGGTCGATGTGGGCCCGGTTGTCGACGATGGTATAGTCGCGGATCACTGTCGGGCCGTGGACGATCACGCCCCCCTTGATCTTGACCTCTTCTCCCAAAAAGATGGGGCCGTAGAGCTGCGCATCGGGCGCGATCTCGACGCCCTCGCCCACCCACACGTCGCCACCGATGTGCCGTCCGGGATTGTCGGTTTGCACACGGTGGTACAGGATGTCGGCGGTGGCGCGCATGTACTCGCTAATATCACCCACGTCTGTCCACGCACCGTCGGCGATGTAGCCATAGAGGGGCCGGCCCTCTTCCAGCATGCGGGGAAAGATGTCGTTGCTCCAATCGGTGCGCTGACCCGGCTCCATCATGTCGAGGACCGACGGATCGATGACATAGATGCCGGTGTTGACCGTGTCAGAGATCACCTCTCCCCACGACGGTTTTTCGAGAAACTGGGAGATGGTGCCGTCGGGGTTGGTAATGATCACGCCGTACTCGAGGGGGTTGGGCACGCGGTAGAGGGTGAGGGTCGCCTCGGCGCGCTTTTCGTTGTGAAAGGCGATCACCTGACCCAGGTTGATATCGGTGACGGCGTCGCCACTGATAATGAGGAACGGCTCGTCGAGGTACTCCTGGGCATTCTTGACGCTGCCGGCGGTGCCGAGCGGCACCTCTTCGATGGCATAGTGTAGTTTCATGCCAAGGCTGCTGCCATCGCCAAAGTAGCTCTGGATCGCCTCGGGCATAAAGTGGAGGGTGACGACGACCTCGGTGATGTCGTGACGCTTGAGGAGGTCAAGGATGTGGCCCATGACGGGCTTGGATACGAGCGGGACCATGGGCTTGGGCCGGCCAATGGTGAGAGGTCGCAGCCGGGAGCCTTCGCCACCTGCCATCACAACTGCCTTCATGGCTTTCTCCTTTCGTGGATCGGCATCAAGTGATAAGCGGATGATACCACAACTAGGTCGTTACGACAAGAAAGCAGGGAGAGCGTAATCAGCGGGCGGGACCGGGTTGGCAAAAGCGAGGTGCTATGTTATACTGAGCCACCCTTTCATTCAGGACAGGCGTGGTGCCGTCACAGGGCGTGCCGAGTTCAGTTTCGCGGATCCGGCCGGGATGGATGAGCGTGGTGCTGTTCCTCCTGGCACTGCTGCCGCGCCTGCTGGCCGGTGCACCCTTTGTCGGGTGGGACGAGCTGTACTGGACACACGGCGGGGTGGCGTTCTGGACGGCCTTGCTTCAGGGGCGCCTGGCCGATACCTTTATCGTCGGCCAGCCCGGCGTGCCGGTGCTGTGGGCCGGCGGCCTCGCCTCGCTCCTTGGCTCCCTGATCGAGCCTGGCGGGTTGGAAAGGTTCCTCAGCCTGGGTGCAGGGCCCGTCTATCACTCCTTCAACGCGGACCTGCTACACCAGGCCGGTCCCTTCCTGACCCCGGCGCGCGTGGGCACGGCGGTCCTCACGGCTTGTGGAGTCGCCGGGGTCTATTTGTTGGGCCGGCGGGTGCTTGGCGAACGAGCGGCCCTGGTAGGCGCGCTACTGTTGGCCTTCGACCCCTTCTTGCTCGCACACTCGCGCGCGGCGGCACTCGACGCCACGCTGGCACTCGCCATGCTGTTGGCCTTCCTGGCGCTGTTGGCTTGTGCCCGCAGCGGCCAATGGCGCGACCTGGCGCTGGCGGGCGCCCTGGCGGGTGTGGCCGTCTCGGCCAAGCTGCCGGCGCTCTACCTGGCACCGGTCGCACTGGTCGTGCTGGCGGCGGCGACGTGGCGGCGACGCGAAGAGCCTGTCGGGCGGCGGCTCATGGCCTGGATCGGCAGCGGCCTGCTGTGGGGGGGCGTCGCAGCGATCTGCTTCTACGTTCTGCTACCGGCGATGTGGGTGCAGCCGCTCGATATGGTCGCCCAGATGGTCGCCACAGTGGGTGAGTATAACGCGCGGCCCGACTCGGTCAGCTTTTTCCTGGGGCAGGCAGTGGGTGACCCGGGCTGGGGCTACTACCCGGTGGTGCTCGCCTTTGGGCTGACCGCGGCCGGCACGGTAGGACTGCTGGCCTGGCTGGCCGGCCTGACATGGCCCCC
>DATHUZ010000036.1:0-17241 GCA_035461725.1 Anaerolineae bacterium | reverse complement strand
GACACGGCAAGATAGGCACGGGCCTTCTTTACGGCGTTCTCCTGCGTGGTGCGGCCGTCTTCGACGACCTCGACGTCGATCTCGAGCTCGTGGAGGGTGAGCAGCGTGAGCGGCAAGGGTGCGAGCGCGGCGCGCACGATGGCGATCTTGGCCGGGTTTCTGGTCCCGAGGAGAAGGCGCGCGATGCCGCGGTGGGCAGCAGCGGTCACCATCCAGGCTCGGTCTCGGAGACTCGTGCCAGCAGGGCGCGCAGGTCGGGCGTTTCGAGCACGATGGTGGCTGCCTGGCGCACACGCGCTGACGACGGAGCGACGGCCACGCTCACCCGCGCCAGGGCGAACATGTCGACGTCCGACGTACCGTCGCCCACCGCGAGGGTTGTCTCGGGCCCAATGCCCAGCTCAGCCTGGATTTGTGCTACGATCTCCCCTTTGCCCCCCTCCGGCAGGCGCTCGATCGCCTGGCCGCTACACACGCCGTCCTGGAACAGGATCTCGTTGGCGAACCAGCGGTCGATGCCCAGCTCGGCGCACACCATCTCGGCGTGCAGGTGGATGCCGGTGCTGATGACGGCGAGATGGACACCGGCTGCGCGCAGGGTCCGCACCGTCTCGACGGCACCCGGCAGGTAGGGATTGGCACGCAAGAGCGACTCGAGCCGGGCCCGCGCTACCCCTTTCCAGAGGGCGACGTCGAGGCGCAGCCACTCGCCATAGGCCAGCTCGCCGGCGATGCCGCGCTGGTAGTGGGCCAGCGAGGCTTCGAGGGTACCCAACGCGCGGTGCAAATAGACGTAGGGGTCGGGCTCTCGCTTGAGGGTGCCGTCGAGGTCGAAAACGGCGAGGCGGAGGGTCATGGAAGACTGGGAGATCGGTAGATTGGTAAATTGGTAGACTGGTTCGACAACCAATCTACCAATTTACCAATCTACCATTCACCTATGCCCAGTTACGCAGAAAGTGGAGGAGCAGCCGCACGCCAAACCCCGTCCCGCCCTTTGGCAGGTAGGCGGGGCGCTTGTTGGCGGCACGCTCTTCGAACGACATGCCGGCGATGTCGAGGTGGGCCCACGGATAGTCGCCGACGAATTGCTTGAGAAAGATCGCCGCCGTGCCGACGCCGCCGTAACGCCCGCCGGTGTTGCTGACGTCGGCGGTGAGGCTCTCGAGGGCGTCGAGGTACTCGTCGTACAGGGGCATGGGCCAGATCCGCTCGCCGCTCTCTTCCGACGCTTCCAGCAGGCGGGCCTGCAGGGCCTGGTCGGTGCAGAACATCGCCGCGGCCATGCCGCGCCCCAGGGCGATGACAGCGGCCCCGGTGAGCGTGGCGAGGTCGACGACGGCGTCGGGGGCGAACTCGGAAGCGTACACCAGGGCGTCGGCCAGGACGAGGCGCCCTTCGGCGTCGGTGTTGATCACCTCGATCGTCTTGTCGTTCATGGCGGTCAGCACGTCGCCCGGCTTGTAGGCACGGCCGCCGGGCATGTTCTCGGTGGCCGGCACGAGGCCGACGACGTGCAGCGGCAGGTCGAGCTCGCCCACGGCCTGCATCGTCGCCAGCACGGTGGCGCCGCCGCCCATGTCACCGCGCATCCGATCCATGTTCTCGGCCGGCTTGATCGAGATGCCGCCGGTGTCAAAGGTGATGGCCTTGCCGACGAGGACGATCGTGGGCAGGTCATCACGGCCCGGGTTGTGCTCGAGGATGATAAATGCAGCCGGCTCGTCGCTGCCCTGGGCGACGCCGAGGAAAGAGCCCATGCCGAGCTCGGCGGCGTCGTCCTCCGACAGCACCTGGCAGCGCATGTTGTCGAACGCGCCGGCGATCTCCATCGCCACCTCGGCCAGGTCGGCCGGGGTGGCGTAATTCGCCGGGCGGTTCACCAGGTCGCGGGCGATGCACGCGGCCTCGGCCTCGATCTCGCCCCCACGGGCACCGGCTTCGACAGCGCCGATCTGGCCGGCGTCGAGCTCGACCAGGGTAAAGGTCTCCGGATCGGGCCTGTCGGGGGGCTTGTTCTTTAGCTCGTCGTAGCGGTATAGGCCGAGGATGGTGCCCTCGACGATGGCGCGGGCCGCCGGTTCGAGGTCGAGCCCGCCTTCGCCCGCGCCGTGGACGATACTGCTGAAGGAATCGACGCCCAGATCGCGCGCCTTTTTGGCCGCGGCAGCGGCCACGTCGCGCACGACTTGCAGCGAGAATTTATCGCGCGGGCCGAGCCCCACCACGAGGACGCGCCTGGCAGGGATGGCGCCGCGCGTGTAAAACACGGTCATCTCGCCCTGCTTGCCCTGCAGGTCGTCGTCGGCGATCGCTTCTGAAATTACACCACCCAGCGCCCGATCGACAGCGCCTGTTGCCCCGCCCGGCTGCTCCACCCCTTCAAAGAGGTTGACGACGATCAGCTCGTCTTCGCGTTCCTCGATTGCGCCCTGCACTATCTGGATGTCCATGTTCGGTTCTCCTATCGTCGACGACAGACGTGATGCGTGATGCGTGATGCGTACATATCACGCCTCACGGATCACGTATCACGCATCCTGTCCGTCTCTCCGCGCACGACCGGCATCAATTGCGTGCGCAACAGCTCTAGCGCTTTTTGAAGGCGCGCCTGGTTCTCGGGCCTGTTCAGCCAGAGGCTGGCGCCTGACGGGTGAGGCAGAGGCAGGACGTAGCGCCCATCCGCCTCGAAAATCTTGCCGACTGCGTCGGTGAGGTGGACGCTGCGCCCGAGAATGGCCTCGAGCGCCAGGCTGCCCACCGTCAGGATGACTTGCGGCCGGACAAGCGCAAGCTCACGGTCGAGAAAGGGCCGGCAGAGCGCCTGCTCTGCGCCGCTCGGCTTGCGGTCGCCCTTGCCCTTGGGATGTTTGCCCGGATAACACTTGGTTACCGCCGTCATATAGTAATCGCGGCGAAAGTCATCCTCGTCGATGCCCACCTCGGCCATCCATTGAAAGAGGCGCGTGCCCGACGAGGCGTTGAACGGCCGGTGCACCCTGGCCTCGGTGGTGCCGGGTGCCTGGCCGATGAGCATGAGCGGGGCAGGCGCGGGCCCCGAAAAGATGGCGCCCGGCTCGATGTCATAGCCCTCTTCCAGGCAGCGCCGGCACGCGCGCATCTCCACCTGGAGTGCGTCCCACTCGGCCTGTTCCTCGGGTAATCGCCTATCCTGCGTCACGGTATGTTTCTATCCGGCCAGATCTAGGATTGCTGTGACGACTCCCCCGGCTGACGCCGGGGGCTTCAGAGATTATTCTGCGGTCAGCACCGGCTCCTGGCCTTCTTCGACCAGGCGGATGGTACTGACGATCTCGCTCTTCAAGCTGGCCGACACGGAGCAGTAGCGCTCCTCGGCGAGCCGGACGGCGTCGCACACGGCCTTTTCCTTCAGGCCCTTGCCGGTGATGACCCACTCGATCTCGATCTTTTCGATGGTCCACGGCGGCTCGAGCGCGTTGGTCTTGTTGATGCTCACCTCGACCGCGGAAAAAGCCTGGCGCTTTTTTTCGAGAATGCGCACGATGTCGATGCCCGCGCAGCCGATGAGCGACACGAGCAGCAAGTCAGGCGGCTTGAAGCCCTGACCCGCGGAATCGGTGACCACGACGTGGCCTACCTCGTCGGTGGCGAGAAACTGGGTGCCACCGGTCCACTTGGCTTTTACACCGGGCATGAAACCTCCACGTTCAGCTTATGGTGAAAAAAAGACCATGCCAACACCCATGGCCTCGAGCGCCTCGCGCGCATAGTGGCGCACCAGGTAGCTCGAATCGTCGAGCAGGCCAAAGAGTGGGCCAATGGCACGCTGTGCGCGCAAACGGCCCAGGGCACGCACCGCGAGCACGCGGATGTGTGAGCTGCCGGCCGTCGTGGCGTCGATCAGGGCATCCACGGCGCCATCGCCGATCATGCTCAGTGCGTCGGCGGCGATGCTCGCCACAAAAGCGCTCTCATCCCCCAGGCGCTCCACGAGCGCGGGCGCCGCGTCGCCAGCCCGGATCTGGCCCAGGGCCAGGGCCGCACAGGCACGCACGTCAGGATCGGGATCGGCCAGGGCGGCACAGAGCGGCACAGCAGCCGGGGCGCCACCGATCTCGGCCAGAGCGCGCGCAGCCCACCAGCGCACGTCACGGTCCGGGTCGTCGATCATTCTCGCCAGGCGCCCAAGCGCCCGCTGGCCGTGGCGCCCGAGCGCGAGTGCTGCCGCCTCGCGGCTCTGGTCGTCGCCACGCGACAGGGCGTCTAACAATTCGTCGAGTTCTGCGTCGGTCACAATCATCCTTTCGGCACCCAGCCCGGCGAACCAGGTCTCGGGTGGCAGTGCACCGCCTGCGCCCAGGTGGATCAGGTGAGCCGGGCACCGGCAGTCGGAAGCGCCCAAGCCGCGCACGATCACCCGCGCACCAGGCAGGGCGCGCATCTGTTCAGCCCATTTGCACTCGAGCGGTTCATCCACGCGTGCAGCCCAGGCTCCCGCCCACACAGCTCGCTCGCGCAAAAAATCGACGTGCCAATGCGCTCGCTTGTCGCAGCCCACGCGCCGGGCGTGGCGCCCGACCCGCGCCGCGACGCCGCCGGCACCCCGCGCGCTGCCCACGTACAGGTACCAGCCCACGGGAAAAAAGTGGCTGCCGAGGCGCCCGACTGAAATCCTCTCCGCCTGGCGCAGCCACAAGGCCAGCAAATATGTGCTCATTATACCTGAATTCTATCGGTTTGTAAAGGTACTACCGCCCGGCGGCAGCAATTCTAACTATGGACGAGACCTTTGGGGTTTTTAGGGAAACCCTAAAGGTCTTTGGCCGCAGGGACCGGCGGGTGGTCAGCAGGCGACCGGGCGGCTGTTGAAGCGGACGGGCTGGCCGCTGAAGCGGCCTGCTGTGCATTGTTCTTGAGCTGCAGGCGCGCCGCGAGCACCTGGGCTGCCGCGGCGAGGTTGCGCAGTTCCCTCGACAGCCGCTCCGCCTCGGCGATGCTGTCGGCCATCATGGTCGGAGGAACGCCGCCGGCGCTCGATAGGGCCCGGCTCTCGAGCTGGCCCGCCAGGCTCAACACCTGGGCGTTGAGCTTTTCGACCCGCGATGCGTTGCCGAGCGCCCCGGTGACAAAAGTGGCGAGGATGCCCAACTGGTAGCGGTCATTGTCGTCGAAGGCCTGCTGGCGCAGGGCATCGACGGCGAGCACACCCACGACGTCCTCTTTGTGTCGCAGCGGCACGGCGAGGCGCGGGGCATTCTCCTTGCGGCCCGTCGACCGCTCGCCTGTCACCGCGCGGCCCGTGCGCGCTGCCTGGAGCGCGATCTCTTCGGCGCCTGGCTGGCGGACGCAGCGCGCGCGCGTGTCCGAGGGGCCGCGGATGGCGCGCAGCTCGAGCTGTTGGTGCGCCTCGTCAAAGAGAAAGAGCTGGCCCGCCACGGCGTCGGTGAGGTAGATGGCCGCTTCGACCGCCACGCGCATCACCTCGTCGGCGTCGACCAGGGCGTGGAGTGCCTGGCCGATACCGCACAGGCTGTGGAGCTGGCGCACCCGCTCTTCGAGGTGGCGACTCACCTCGGCCCCCTCTTGCAGGTGGGTCGTCTCGCGCCTGAGACGCCGCTCGATCAGGGCACGCTCGACAGACTCGAGCATCTCCTTGACGTCGTACGGCTTGACGATATAGTCTCGGGCGCCGAGGCGAAACGCCTGGATGGCGGCCTGCTCGGAGCCGTAGAACGTGGTGAGGATGACGGCGACATCGCTGCCCGCTTTGCGCAAAGCGGCGATCAACTCCAGCCCCGACATGCGGGGCATCTTTAGATCGGTGATTACGAGGTCAGGCTTTTCAGCCAGTGCCTTGTCGAGCGCCTGCTTGCCGTCGATGGCCGTGATCACTTCATAGCCCTCGGGGCGAAGCACGCTGTTCGCAAGGAACAAGAGATTCTCGCGCCGGTCGTCGGCGACCAGGATTATCTCGCCGCTCATCTCTGCTCCTGTTGGTTTTGTTTTTCCATCTTTTGCCGCGCAGGCATAGTATACCAGATATTCGCGTGTGTGGCAATAGACCGGGCGGCATGGACCGGGAGGAGATGGGCCTACGACCGGGGGAGGAGAGCAGGCCTGGAAGCCTGGAAGGTCGGCCAGCCTTCCAGGCTTCCAACCTTCCAGGCCCTGAAGGTGACAAGGGGACGGAGACATAGTATAATGGGGAGAGAGGAGGGACGATGGAACTGAGCTGGGAACCGATTACACTGGAACTGAGGACGCCGTTCAAGATCGCGCATGGCACGAGCGTGGTGCGGAAGAACGTCCTGGTGCGCATCCGGGCGGGCGAGTACGAGGGGATGGGCGAGGCGGCACCGGTGGTGCAGCATGGCGAGAGCCAACAGGGGGTGATCGACTATCTGGCTTACCTGGGTGACCTGGGCGATGATCCCTTTCGCCTGGAAGAGATCGTGGCGGGACTGCCGCCGGGATCGCAGGCGGGACGAGCAGCCGTGGACGTGGCGCTGCACGACCTGGTGGGCAAGATGCTGGGGGTGCCGCTCTACCGGCTGCTGGGGCTGACGCCGGCTCGGGCACCGCGCACCTGCTACACGCTTGGTATCGGGGCGGTCGATGAGGTGGTGGAGCGGGCGGTGGAGGCGGCCAGGCATTTCTCGATCCTGAAGCTCAAGCTGGATGCCGACGAGGCGCTGAGCGTGGCCCTGGTGCGCGAGGTGCGGCGCGCGGTCGAGGCCACGCTGGTGATCGACGCGAACTGCGCCTGGACGCTGGAGCAGGCGAAACGCCTGGTGCCGGCGCTGGCCGAGCAGGGGGTGGAGTGGATCGAGCAGCCGCTGGCCGAGGAGGACCTGGAGGGGATGGCGCGGCTGCGACAGACGTCGCCGGTGCCAATTTTTGCTGACGAGCCGGTGCGCACGGCGCGCGACGTGCCGCGCCTGGCGGGGTGCTGCGACGGCGTGAACGTGAAGGTGCAAAAGGCGGGCGGGCTGCGCGAGGCGCTGCGCATCGTGGCCACCGCGCGGGCACACGACCTGCAGGTGATGCTCGGCTGCATGGTCGAGACGTCACTCGGGATCACGGCGTCGGCCCACCTGGCGTCGCTGTTCGACTGGGCGGACCTCGACGGCAACCTGAACGTGACCAACGACCCCTTCACCGGCATGCGGGTGGAGGAGGGTGGGCGCGTGGTGATGCCCGACGGGCCGGGGCTGGGGGTGAGACCGCGGCAGCAAGAGGGAGAGGCATGATCGTCGTCGACGGCTCGTACGGAGAGGGGGGCGGGCAGGTACTGCGCACCTCTTTGGCACTGTCGGCGGTGACGGGGCAGCCGGTGCGGATCGAGCGCATCCGCGCCAACAGGCGGAAGCCGGGCTTGCAGCCGCAGCACCTGACAGGGGTACGGGCGGCGGCGAGGGTGTGCAACGCCCAGGTGGAGGGGGCCAGGCTCGACGTGCAGGAGATGACCTTCACGCCGGGGTCGCCCCCGCAGGCAGGGAGCTACACCTTCGACGTGGCCGACGCGGCCAGGGGGGGAAGTGCGGGCTCGACGAGCCTGGTGCTGCACACGGTGTTGGTGCCGCTGGCGCTGGCAGCGGGCACGTCGGAGCTGACGCTGCGCGGCGGGACGCACGTGGCGTGGAGCCCGCCGTTCGATTATCTGAAGCGCGTCTATCTGCCCACGCTGGCCCGCGCCGGGATCGAGGCGAAGGTCAACCTGCGCAAGTGGGGCTGGTTCCCGGTTGGCGGGGGTGAGGTGAAGGTGACGATCCAGGGGCGCGGCGCGGGCGGCTCGGTCGGAGACCGGCCGCAGCAGGGGCTCGTAGGGATAGACCTGTGGGAGCGGGGCGAGCTGCTGAGGGTGCGCGGCATCTCGGCGACGAGCAACCTGCCAAAGCACATTCGCACGCGGCAGGAGGGCGCGGCGCTGGGTGGGCTGCGGGCGGCAGGGATCAATGCGCGGGTGGACGAGATGGACGCCGACTCGAAGGGGCAGGGCACAGCCGTGTTCCTCTGGGCAGAGAGCGAGAACGCGCTGGCCGGATTCACAGCGCTTGGCAAGCGGGGCAAGCCGGCCGAGGAGGTAGCAGCCGACGCCGTGACAGAGCTGCTGGCCTACCTGGAGAGTGGGGCGGCGGTTGACTGCCACCTGGCCGACCAGCTCGTGCTGCCGCTGGCATTGGCGGCCACGCCGTCGCGGTGGACCACGGAACGGGTGACGAACCACTTGCTGACGAGTGTATGGGTGGTGAACCTCTTTTTTCCCGGGCGTGTGCGGGTGGAGGGAGAAGAGGGAGCGCCGGGCGCGTGCTACGTCGAGGTGTGAGAGAGAGGGAACACAGAGACACACAGAGAGAACGGAGATACACAGAGATAGGACAAGACCACGCAGATGTGCTCCCTGTGTCTCGATAGTCCCTGAGCGTCTCGTTGTGACAGACATTCGTGGTGTGACGCGGCAACTTGCCTTTGTGGCAGGTTGTGTTATAATGAGAGAGCGCAATGGCCAGGTGAGACGGTGTAGGGTTTCCATAGTAAGGGGAGGAGAACCATGACAACAAAGGGTGAAGTCCTGGTGATCGACGACGACCCCGATTTCTGCGCGGCGATGCAGGCGATCCTGGAGGCTGATGACTTTTGTGTCCGGTGCGCGAGCCAGGGCGCAATTGGTCTGCGGATGATGCGCGAGAAAAAGCCGGACCTCGTCTTTCTCGACGTGATCATGCGCATGCCGACAGAAGGGGTGTGGGTGAGCGAAGAGATTGCCAACGACCCGGAGCTGCGCGACGTGCCGGTGATATTCCTGACCTCGATCGTCAGCTCGGAGTACACGGGTCACTTTCCCACAGACAGGCCACTGCAGGCCAGGGCCTTCCTCGACAAGCCGGCGCCGATGGCCAAGATCCTCGATCTGGCGAATCGCTTCGCCGGCGCCCCGACCACCCCACCCACCTCCTAGCGGGCGGGCAGGCAGGGCCGGTCGATGACGAGCGAGCTGCCGTTCGAGACCGAGCGCGTCGAGCGAATCGGGTGGCTGATCCAACTGCGCTGGCTGGCGGTGCTCATCAGCGCGGTGGCGGTTGCGGCTGCCCGGATCGCTGCCCCTGGTGCGCTGCCCTTTCGCGCCCTGCTCTACGTCGTCGGATTCGTCGCGCTGTATAACGCCGGCCTGTCCCTATACGCACGCTCACTGCCTGTCGAGACCATCGGCGACAGAGACACCGGGTCGGCCATAAAGCTGGCCTGCGTGCAAATCGTCCTGGATCTGATCGCACTGACCGCGCTGATCCACTTTTCGGGCGGCGTCGAAAACCCGATGATCCTCTTTTTTGTGCTGCACACGACGGTTGCCAACGTCCTCCTGCCCAGGCAACTCGGCTTTGTGATGGCGGCGCTCGCGGCGGTGCTGCTGGCGGGGATGGCGGGCATGGAGTACAGCGGGCTCGTGCCCCACCACCACGTGCCATTGTTGGGCGAGATAGAGCTGGCCCGCGAGGGATGGTACGTGACCGGCTTTGTGGGGATGCTGATCGTCACGTTGGGGCTGGTCAGCTACCTGACGTCGTCCATCAGCGCGCGCCTGCGGGAGCGCGACCGGGCGTTGATGAAGAGACATAGGGAGGTGATCGCCAAGAGCCGCGAGCTGGAAGAGGTGAACGAGCGGCTGCGCGCGATCGACGCCGAGCGCACCCGCTTCTTGACGCTGGTCACGCACGAGCTGCGGGCGCCGATCAACACCATCCACACCTGTATCGAGCTGGCCCTGTCGGGACACGCGCCGCCCGACAAGGTGCACGACATTCTCGAGCGGGTCATGCGGCGCACCGAAGAGGTATCGCAGCTCATCAGCGACCTGCTGCGCCTGGCGCGGGCGCGCGAGGAGGCGAGGCGCGACGAGCCGCTGGCCGCGGTGCACCCGGCCGAGGTACTGCGTGGCGTGGTGGACCTGATGAGGGCAGAGGCGGAGAGCAAGGACCTTTTTTTGAGTGTGGACGTCGACCCTGAGCTGCGGCGGGTGCGCGCCAATCCGGAGCGGCTCAAGCTGGTGTGGACGAATCTGCTGAGCAACGCGATCAAGTACACCGAGCCGGGCGGGATCGTGGCGGTGTCGATCAAGCAGGGGAACGAGTACATGGTGGGCGCCGTGCGCGACACGGGGATCGGCATCTCGGCGGAAGATCAGCAGAGCCTTTTTCAGGAATTCTTCCGGGCGGGAAACGCGCGCGACCTGTGCCCCATCGGCACGGGCGTCGGCCTGGCGCTGGTGCGGCGCATCGTCGAGAACCTGGGCGGCAAGGTGTGGGTCGAGTCGGAGGTTGGGCTGGGCAGCAAGTTCAGTCTTTTGCTGCCGAGTGAGAAGGAGTAGCTGGAAACAGTTTCTACGATGGTGGATGGTCGCAGATCTCCCGGGTGCGGCGCAGGCGGGAGGCGATCACTTCGGCGAGCTGCTTCATGACGGCAAAGCCGACGTGGGTGTCGCGGTCGAACAGGGCGTTGAGGTCGTCGGCGTTGAGCACGATGAGGCGCACGCGGCCGACGGCGCGCGCCGACGCGGTGAACTGGCGCTGGCGCACCAGCGACGACCAGCCAAAGATACGGCCCGGCTCCACCTCCTCGATGGTCACGTCACTGTCGGCCTGGAGCGATGAACGCATCTTGAAGTGTACCTGGACACAGCCGTCCTGAAGGATAAAGATCCGGCCTGCCACCTCTTGCTCGGAGCAGATCACGTCTTCGGCGTCGTACGTTTCGGTGGTGGCGATAGTGGCAATCTCGGACAGCTCGGGATCGCTCAGCCTGGAGAAAAGCTCACACGAGCGGAGATCGTCGGGTGTAACCATGCGCTTACCTCACACAAAGCTCTCCAAAAAGCGGGACACGGCGGCGTAGGAAAAGACGGGGCCGTGCAGGCAGACGAACTGCTCGCCCATGTTGCAGCGCCCGCACTTGCCGATGCCGCACTTCATCTTGGCTTCCAACGTCATGATCATCTGCTCATCCTGGAAGCCGAGCTTTTGCAGGCCAAGGACGACGAATTTGATCATGATCGGCGGGCCGCAGATGATGGCGACCGTGTTGTCAGGCGCCGGTGCGAGGCGTGCCAGCAGGTCGGTGATCAGGCCGACGTTGCCCTGCCACGCCTCGTCGCCGCGGTCGACGGTGACGTGCAGCTCGGTGTCGGGCGCGGCGCGCCAGGCCCCGTACTCGTCGGTAAAGACGAGCAGGGAAGGGGAGCGCGCGGCCCACAGGATCGACAGGTGGCCGTAGGCGGCGCGGTGGTCGAGGATGGTGTGGATGACCGGACGCAGCGGTGCGCCACCGATGCCGCCGCCGAGGACCAGGATGTCCTTGCCGCAGAGATCGTCGAGGGGAAAGCTGTTGCCCATGGGGCCGCGCACACCGACGATCGCACCGGGCTCTAGCTTGTGCAGCGCGTCGGTGACGGTACCCACGCGATTCACAGCGAATTCGAGCGCGGTAGTACGCGACGGGATGGAGGCCAATCCAAAAGGCGCCTCGCCGACGCCAAAGGCCGAGAGAAAAGCGAATTGCCCCGGCGCATAGTCGAATCGCTCTCCATTGAGCTCCACCTGGAAAAGCTTGATGTCATCCGCCAGCTCTTTCACCCCGGCGAGCGTGCCGAGAATCGGGCGCATCGGATTTTCGCGATCGGGATTGGCCATTCATACCCCCCTCAACACCTCTACAATGTCCACCCCCGCCGGGCACGCGGCAATGCACCGGCCGCAGCCGACGCACGCGACGGCGCAAAAGTCGCGGGGCGAGTAGCAGAATTTGCAGAAGAAGCGGTTGCGCAGGCGCTGGGCGGTGTCGGGGCGCGGGTTGTGGCCGCCGGCAATGCGCCGGTAGGCGGGTGACATGCAGCTATCCCAGGCGCGCAGGCGCTGGACGTGCACGTAGCCGGGACCGGCAGCCGTGAGGTCGTCGCGCACGTCAAAGCAGCGGCAGGTGGGGCACACGTAGGTGCACGCGTGGCAGCTCAGGCAGCGATCGGCGAGGCGCTGCCACACGACCTCGTCGAACGCGGCGAGCCATTCGTCTGGTGGCCGCACGGACACCACCTCGGCCGTGATCTCGGGCTCCGGGGCGGGCCGGTCGACCTCGGGCCAGTCCACGCCGGCGACGAGCGCCGCGCCCTTGTCGGTGACGGTTTCGACGAGATAGCCGTCGCCGTCGTGATAGAGCATCAGGTCGACGGCTGAAGCGTCGGCCGGGCCACTGCCCAGGCTGGTGCAGAAGCAGCCGTCCCACATCTGGGGGCAGGCCAGGCCGACGAGGGTCGTGCGCTCGCGGCGGCGGGCGTAGTAGCTGTCGGCAGGCGGGCGATCGACGAGCAGGGCGTCGAGGACAAGCAGGGCGCGGGCGTCACACGGGCGGATGGCGAAAAGGAGCTGGTCGCCGGCGAGATCGGGCTCGCCCATCACCACTTCTCGCCCGCGTCTTTCAATGTCGAGCAGCACCTCGGTCTCGGGGAAAAAGTAGCCTTTGGGTGAGACGGTGGTGCGCTGAAAGTCAAAGGCGATGGCGGCGGCGGAAGAGACAGGGCGGTAGAGCCATTCACGCTCGACGCGCTGTGGCGCGACGAGGGTGGAACGCTCGATCAGGGTGTCGAGCCAGGCGAGCAGCGACTCGTGGCTGGTGGCTCTCATAGCGGCAGCTCCTCGTCTTTGCGGAACGTCGCCAGCGGTGGGGGTGTGTCCGGATTGGCACCGGCGACGTAGCCGAACAGGGCCTCCACCTCGGCGGCGATCTTGCGATTGAGCAAGCTCAGGGGAAGGTGCACGGGGCAGGCGGCCTCGCACGCCTGGCAGCCAGAACAGCGGCCGGCAAGGTGATAGGCGCGCATGATGTGAAAGAATGCCTTCTGCGGCACGCGGTGGGCGATGCTCACCCAGGGTGGGTCAACCTGCTCGGCCAGGCACTCGAAGCAGTAACACGCGGGGCAGGCCTGACGGCAGGCGTAGCAGCGGATGCAGCGGTCGAATTCTTGTGTCCAGAAGGCGAGGCGCTCGGCAGGGGGCATCGCCTCGACCTCGGCGACGCCGGGCCACGGCTCGTCGGGCACCTTCACCTTGGGCGGGTCGCCGACGAGAGCATCGTAAAAGACGGGCACGCGCTCGGTGCAGTAACGGCAGTGAAGTGCCTGCCCGTCCTGGGCTTCGGGGTCGCCAGCGTCGAGCATGCCGGGGCACGCCACGCCGACAACGAACACCGACTCGCGCGTCACCTGCCCCTCATGGATAAGGACGTTTAGCGAGCGGACGTCGCACGGTCGGGCTACGACGGCGACGCGGGGGGTGGAGCCGGGCTCGGCACCGCGGGCGAGTGTGGCGATCTTGTCGCGTACGTAGGCCACCAGGTTGTGGTGGCACGTGCGGTCCCAGACTAGGCGCTCGGCGTCAGCCGAGTCGTAGACAAACGCGGGGCGGGTGTGGCCGCGCGGGCCATGCTCGTGGCCGATGACACAGCTCACCTCGCCGAGGTCGAGCAGTTTTTTGACCCGAATGCGGATGCCGGTCTCGATCTCCTGAGTCATGGCGTTCCTTTCATGCCTGCCCGAGCAAGCTCGGGACTCCAGACTCGGCTGTTAGCAGGCATCGTTCCAGCCTGTCCAGGGACCGAGGGCGCGGACGTTCTCGGTGAGCTGGGCGACGACCTGGGCAAAGCGAGCGCCCTCGGCGGCCGAGACCCAATCGATACACAGGCGGCCGGTCTCGATGCCGACAAAGTCGAGAAAGCGATGCATGAGGGCGTAGCGCCGGCGCGCGTGATAGTTGCCGTCGCCATAGTGGCAGTCGCCGGGATGGCAGCCGGCGATCAGCACACCGTCGGCCCCCTCCTGGAACGCCTTGAGGACGTAGAGGGGGTCGACGCGCCCCGAACATGGGACGCGGATGATGCGCACGTTGGGCGGATAGGCCACGCGGCTGGTGCCCGCCATATCGGCCCCCGCATAGCTGCACCAGTTACAGAGAAAGCCGACGATTTTTGGCTCGAAAGTCTCGTGCATCAAGGCTCCCTACAGACCGGGTATCGGGTAACGGGTATCAGGCCCGATGCCCGATACCCGATACCCGAACCCTAATATCCAACATCCATCCTCAACAACGCATTCAACTGCCCCAGCAATTGCTGCTCGGTAAAGCCGTGCAGCGTGATCGCCCGGCCGCGGCAGGCAGCAACGCACAGGCCGCAGCCTTTGCACAGGGCCGGATTGATCTCGGCCTGCCTGCGCCCACGCACCTCGACGAGCTGGGCGGCGCCGGCGGGGCACACCTCGACGCAGGTGCCGCAGGCGACGCAGCGCAGCGGCAGAACGTCGGCGGTCATCGGCTCGATGGCCACCTGGCCGCGGTTGAGCAGGCCAATGGCCTGCGACGCGGCGCCACTGGCCTGGGCCACGGTGTCGGGAATGTCCTTGGGGCCCTGAGCGACTCCGGCGAGAAAGATCCCGTCGGTGGCGGTCTCAACCGGGCGCAGCTTGGGATGGGCCTCCAGGAAAAAGCCATCCTCGCCGCGGCTGATGTGAAAGAGCTGCGCCACCTGCTCGGCGTCGGCGGTGGCCACGATGGCGGTCGACAGGACGACCATGTCGACGGGGATGTCGACGATCTCGCCGAGCAGGGTTTCTTCGGCGCGGACGACGAGGCGGCCGTCGCGCTGCTCGACCTCGGCGCCCTTGCCGCGCACAAAGATGATGCCCTCTTGCTGCACGCGGTCGTAGAACTCGGCATAGCCCTTGCCAAAGGCGTTGATGTCGAAATAGAACTCGTAGACGCGGGCGTGGGTTTTCTCGCGCACGAGGTGGGCCAGCTTCATGGAGTACATGCAGCACACGCGCGAGCAGTGGGCGTTGTGCTGGCGGTCGCGGCTGCCGATGCAGTGCAGGATGGCGACGGCCTGGGGCTGGCGCCCATCCCTGAGCACAACCTCACCCCCGGTGGGCCCGCTGGCATTGACCAGGCGCTCCAGCTCGAGCGCAGTGTAGACGTCAGGATAGCGGCCGTAGCCGTATTGGGGCAGGTGGCGTGGATCGTACAGCTCGAATCCGGTAGCGAGGATGATGGCGCCGACGTCGACCTCGGCCAGGCGCTCCTGCATGGTGTGGTCGATGGCCCCCCGCTCGCACGCCCACACGCAGCGATAGCACTCGGAGCAGATGCCGCAGTCGAGGCAGCGCTGTGCCTCGGCGATGGCCTGCTCTTCGGTGAGGGGCAGCACCACCTCGCGGAAGGTGCGCACTCGCTCTTCCAACGGCAGGCGGGCGGGCTCGCGGCGCTCGGCCTGGGTGACGGCGCCGAGGCGGATCTTGGTCTCGGCGTCCTGGCGCGTCCACTTTTCCACCGGGCGCCTGGCGGGTGGCGGCGGCGTGCGCGGCTCACCCTGCAGGTAGCGGTGGATCGACCCGGAGGCCTCGTGGCCGAGGGCGACGGCGTTGATGACAAAGCCGGCGCCGGGGATGACACCGCGCCCCGCAAAGAGGCCCTGGATGTGGGTGGCGAGTGTTTGCTGGTCGCCGACGATGGTGTCGTAGGGCTCGTCGAGAAAGACGAGGTCGGAGAACTGGCCGATGGCGCGGATGACGGTGTCGATCTCCATGACAAACTCGGTGCCCGGCTCGGCGACGACGACGCGCTTGCCGCTGTCGTCGATGCGGCTGAGCTGGCGCGACCGGGCGCACTCCATGCCGGTGACGCGGCCGTTCTGGCCCAGGATGCGCGTGGCGACCGTCTCGGGCACCAGGCGGATGCCCTCGGCCTCAGCCTCCTCGAGCTCCCAGGGATAGGCGGGGATCTCACCACGGGAGCGGCGGTAGACCAGGCTAACCTCCTGAGCACCCAGGCGCAGGGCGGTGGTGGCGGCGTCGACGGCCGTGATGCCGCCGCCGACGACCGCGACGCGCTTGCCGATCTTGACCGGCCGGCCCAGGCTGACGTGGCGCAGGAAGTAGGTGCCCGACAGGACGCCGTCGAGGTCCTCACCCTCGATGCCGAGACGGGTGGCATGGCTGACGCCGGTGGCGAGGTAGACGGCGTCGTACTTGCCGCCGTTGGCCTTGAGCAGGGCGGCGGGGTCGCGCACAGGGCTGTTGAGGCGCAGCTCGACGCCGAGGGCGAGAATGTCGTCGACATCGCGCTGGAGAATGCCCTTGGGCAGGCGGTGCTCGGGGATGCCGGTGCGCATCATGCCGCCAGCGACGGGCAGCGCCTCGTAGACGGTGACGCCATAGCCACGCTTGACGAGGTCCTGCGCGGCGGTGAGGCCTGCCGGGCCGGAGCCGACGATGGCGACGTGCTCGTCACGGGTGCGCGGGACGGGCTCGATGGGGCGCGGCAGGCCACGGGCATAGACGGTGTCGACGACGAAACGCTTCAGCTCCATGATCGAGATGGCCTCGTCGACGTGGCGGCGGTTGCACGCGCTCTCGCAGGGGTGGTTGCAGGTGCGGCCGCAGACACTGGCAAAGGGGTTGTCCTCGCGGATGATGCGCAGGGCCTCTTCGAAGCGACCCTCGCGAATGTAAGAGATGTAGCCCTGGGCGTGCTGCCCGGCGGGACAGGCCACCTGGCAGGGGGCGATGCCGACCTTGTCGATGACAAAGGCGTTGGGCACGGCCTGGGGGAAGGGGCGGTAGATGACCTTGCGCCGCGACAGGCCGAGGTCGAATTCGTTGGGCAGCTCGCGCGGGCAGGCTTCGGCGCACGATCCGCAGCCCGTGCACTTGTCGACGTCTATGTAGCGCGGTTTACGGCGGACGGTGACCCGGAAATTACCGACGTAGCCCTCGACGCCGACGACCTCGCTATAGTCGAGCAGGTGGACGTTGGGGTGCGAGGCGAGGTCGACCATCTTGGGCGTGAGGATGCACGCCGAGCAGTCGAGGGTGGGAAAGGTCTTGTCGAGCTGGGCCATGTGCCCGCCGATCGACGGCTGCCGCTCGACGAGGTAGACAGGATAGCCGGCGTTGGCCACGTCGAGCGCGGCCTGGATGCCGGCGATGCCGCCGCCGACAACCATGGCGGCGCGCGTCACCGGCTCCTGGCGGGCGTAGAGTGCTTCGTGGCGTGCCACGCGGTCGACAGCGGCGCGGACGAGGTCCCTGGCCTTGCGCGTGGCGGTGGGCACGTCGTACCCCTGGCTTGGGGCGTGGACCCAGGAGCAGTGCTCGCGCAGGTTGGCGATCTCGAGAAAGTAGGGGTTGAGGCCGACGGACTCGAGCGTGTGGCGAAAGGTGCG
>DATHUZ010000035.1:0-2185 GCA_035461725.1 Anaerolineae bacterium | reverse complement strand
CCAGATGGCGACGCCGCCGGGCAGCCAGAAGGTCTCGCTGATCGGCAGCATGACGAGCACCACGCGCGCGCCATAGATCAGGCGCGACCAGATGTCACGCCCCAGGCTGTCGGTGCCCAGCGGATGGGCAGCCGACGGTGCCTGGTTCTGCGCCGTATAGTCCTGCTCTGTCGGGGTGTAGGGCGTCAGCAGCGGAGCAAAGATGGCCACCAGGACCCAGAACAGGACGATGATCAATCCGATCACGGCCGTCTTGGACGCGAACAGCACCGACAGCCCTGACCACGTGCGCCTCACGAGCGACGGACGTGCCAGCACCGGTGCCGTATGCTCACTCACTGCCATAACCTCTCCCTCACCAGCTTCAGTTACACAGAGCTACACGGAGGAGACATGGAGAACCACAGAGAAAAGAGAGGCAAAGTCCTGCGTGTATCTCTGTTTTCTCGGTGCATCTCTGCGTAGCAAATTCTATGCATAGCGGATCCTCGGGTTGAGGAAGGTGTAGAGGATATCCGCCAACAATTGCGTGCCGACCGCGACGGCGACCAGGATGATGGCGCCGGCCTCGATCGCGTTAAAGTCCTTGAACAGCGCCGAGTCGAGCAAGTAGCTGCCCAGGCCCGGATAGCCAAAGATCACCTCGACGACGACGATACCACCCAGCAGCCAGTTCACGTGCAGCATGATGACCGTGATCGGCGCCATCAGCGCGTTGCGGATGGCGTGCCGGGTCACGACGCGCCAGTAGGGCAGCCCCTTCAGGAAAGCAGTGCGGATGTACGGCGCCTTCATCACCTCCACCATGCTGGCGCGGGTGATGCGCAGCACGTAGCCGAGCTCGATCAGCGTCAGGGTGGCGACCGGCAGGACGAGCATGTCGGGCCGGGTCCACGGCGCGTCCTCGCCAAACACGGTGGCGCCGGGCACCAGGCCGAGCCAGAAGGCAAAGATCAGGATGAGAAAGATGCCCGTGGCAAACTCGGGCGTTACCGAGAACATCATGCCTCCGATCGACAGCACGCGGTCGAGTACGCCTCCCTCGCGCAGGCCGGCGATGAGCCCCAGCACAAGCGCGAGCGGCATCACGATGACAAAGGCGATGCCCGCCAGCACGAGCGAGTTACGCAGGCGGGTGAATAGAAGGTCGGACACCGGCCGGCCCGTGCGCAGCGACACACCCGGGTCGCCGCGCAGCAGGCCCTTTTGCAGTGGGATATACTCCGCCGGGCCACCTATAGTCGACTTCCACCCCGTGCCGACGATAAAAGTCCACACCTCTTTGCCGGTGCCCTTTTCCCAGCGCACGGCGTGGTTCTGCGTGTCGATCCCCCAGAAGCTGCGTGCCACGCGCGCGCGTCCGGCCGCGTTGCTGAGGGCGATCGTATGGCCCACCTCCGACAGCCTGTCGGCTGCCGCAGCGAGGGCGGCACGCGCTTCTGCCTCGGTACCTTCGTCCAGGTACCCGGCGGCATCCTCCAGCGCCTCACCCAGATCAGGATCGGCCGCTTCGATCGCCCCACTGGCCTGATCGAGCAGCGGCGGCGCGACGTCAAGCTGCTCTGCGCCCAGGGAAACCTGGCCGGGGCCGGACAGCGCCTGCAGCACGCCTGCCGCCTCCTGATATGCACCCGTCTCGAGAGCCAGGAAAAAGGTGCCGAGCGACGCGGTCAGGCGGTCGACGGTGGGCGCGACCTGGACCAGTATCTCACGTGCTGCCTCTCGATCGTTCGCGCGCAGCGCTTCGGCTGCCTGGCGTACCAACCCCGCGCCCGCGGCGTCATACTCGTCTAGCGCATTCGCCCCCCTGTCGAGACTGCGGCCGAGGGCCTGCAGGTTGCCCGGCGCGAGATCGGCAGCCGCGTCGCCAGACAGGCTGTCGAGACCGTCCAACACCGCTACCAGCCCGCTCTGCCGCACCGCCTCTTCCGATGCTTTCTGGAGCGCGTCCTGGCTCGCCCGGGCCGCGGGGCTGATCAGCGCTTCGAGCTCCGCCTCGGGGCCGGCCAGCCTTTGCTTCAAGGCAGCCTGATCGACGCCGCCCGCCTCTGCGTCACGCAGGATCCCGAGGACGAGATCGAGTGGCTGGAGAATGGCCTGGCGGCCCGCTTCGGTCAACTGGCCGTCGGCCTGCACCGCGTCTCTCACTATCTGGAGGCGTTCGAGCTCGTCGCCAGGGTCGTTG
>DATHUZ010000034.1:0-1912 GCA_035461725.1 Anaerolineae bacterium | reverse complement strand
GTGCCCAGTGCCCAGTTGGCCGTCACGAACAGGCCCGTGGCGAGTCCCAGGATGCACCCGGCGAGATAGATCACACCCATGTCCGGCACCCACACCGTCGCCAGCAGCACCAGCGTGCCGGCCGTTGCCAATACCCCGCTGATTCCCACCAGTCGCTTCTGCCCCACCCGGTCCGCCAGCCTGCCGCTGAGCAGCGCGCTCACCAGCGTGAACCCCCCGACGACGGTGATCAGCGTACCCGTCATCCCCGCCGCCGCCTCGCGGCTCACGTTGAAAGCGTACATCAAAAAATAGGGCGCGAACCCCTGGATCGACGTGATCGCCGCCAGAAACATCAGCCGGTTCACCGTCCACCAGGTGAACGAGGGCTGCCGCCGCACCTCGCGCCCGATCGTCGCCAGCGTCCCGGCCCACACCCCGGCGACCACCGCCACGACCATCGCCACGACACCGCCTACTGCTACGCCCACGTTGAGCCCGGCTTGCCGTCCTGCTAGCAGCCACACCACCAGCCCCACCAGGCCGCCCACCGCGCCGCCTGCCGCCAGCCCCGCCAGCGCGCCGGCAACAATCCCGGCCAGCATCCCCAGCACGCGCACCATGGCCGGCGCGAGAGGGGTTGCCGGCTTTTCCTCCAGTCGCCTTTCCTTCACCAGTACCACCGTGAGCAGCATCGGGATGGTCAGCAGCAGCCCGGTGACAACGACCGACAGATGGAACCGCCCCGCGGCGACCAGCGGTGCAATCGTCACCCCCAGCAGCACCAGCGGCAGCAGCTCGAACAACGATTTCACACTCGATGCCGCCCCACGCTGCTCTTCCGGTACCAAGTCGGGGATCAGCCCCTGCAGCGCACCGTGCGAGATGTTGGACGTGAGCTGGAAGAGCAGCACCGCCGCCAGCAGCGTCCAGTAGTCGGGCGCGGCGGCGATCAGGCTCAGGCATGCCAGGTCGAGCAGCACGCCGGCGACGAGAAAGGGCCGGCGCCGACCCCAGCGCGACGTGTACCGGTCGCTCAAGAGGCCGATGGCGGGCTGTACCAGCATGGCGATGATCAGCCCTGCCGTCCGCATCTCTCCTAGCGCCGTGTTCCGAATCTCGGGCCGCACGAAATGGTCGACCAGGTAGGGCATATAGATCGCGCCCACCGCGTTGTTGCGCATGTTCAGCCCGAGCCAGAAGAGGTTGACCGAGACCAGGTCGTGCCAGCGCAGGCGCCTCATTGCGGACGGTCCATCTTCTGATACACCGAGATGTGCTTGCCGCTGGCCGCCGAAAACGGCTCCTTTTCCCACGATGCCCAGCGCTGTTTCAGCTTCAATCCGGCCAGCCGCGCCATCAGGTCCAGCTCCGCCGGCCAGGCGTAGCGCAGCCTGACCGGAAAGAGCCGAATGCCCGCCTCCGACAGCTCGACGTGCTGGCTGGTCACCATCTGCGCGGCGCGATCGTGGAGGGTCGCATCCAGCCGCACCTCGTCGACGTCAACCTTGACGGCACGCACCGTTTGTCCTCGATCGAAGCGGCACACGTCGGGCACGAACAGCTCGAGCGCAAAGACGCCGTCGTCGGTCAGGTGCCGTGCCACGCTCTGAAAGCAGCTCACCTGCTCGTCCTGGGTCAACAGACCAAAGAAGGTGTTAAACACCACATAGACCAGGTCGAAGCGGTCGCCCAAGTCGAACGCGGCAAAGTTGCCTTGCACCACCAGGATCTCGCCGCCGCCTGCCTTGGCGCGCAGCCTGGCGACCATCGCCTCCGACGCGTCGATGCCCGTGACCTCCACACCTCGCGCGCGCAACGGCAGTGCCACGCGCCCGGTGCCGATCCCCAGCTCCAGCGTGCGCCCGCCCCCTGCCAGCTCGCACAGCAGATCCACCATCGACTCTTCGTAATCCGCGTGCCACTCGTCATA
>DATHUZ010000033.1:0-3145 GCA_035461725.1 Anaerolineae bacterium | reverse complement strand
CCGGGCCTGAGACTGGAGATCGAACCGTCGCCGGTCAAGGTCACCCCCGAGCAGGCCCACCACCTGGCGCTGGTGTTGGGCGAGCTGGTGATGAACAGCGCCAAGTACGGGCGCGGACACGGCGGGCTTTACCTGCGGCTGCACGCCCGCCTCGACGACGGCCTGGTGTCGCTGGTCTACCGCGACAGGGGGCCGGGCTATCCGCCGGACGTGCTGGGCGGGCGGGGACGCTCGCTGGGGCTGTGGCTGGTGGACGCCATCGTCACCACCAGCCTGCAGGGCGAGTGGTCGATCAGGAACGAGGATGGAGCCGTCACCGAGCTCTGTTTCCCCGTCCGCCATCGGGAGAAAGGAGGCGAGCTAGATGGTTAGTACGCTGAAAGGCAGGGTGATCATTGTCGAAGATGATGCCCTGGTGGCCAAGCTCATCGAGAGCACGGTCGAGCGCCAGGGATACAGGGTGGTGGGCCTGGCGAGCAACGGCCAGAACGCGGTTGAGGTTGTGGCCCGGCTGCGGCCCGACGTGGTGCTGATGGACCTGCAGATGCCCGGGATGGATGGCATCGAGGCGACACGGCGCATCCAGGAGGCATGTCCTACCCCCGTGGTGGTGCTGACCGCGCATGACGACCTAAAGTTGACGGCCGAGGCCGCCGCCGCCGGGGTGGGCGCCTACCTGGTCAAGCCGCCCCAGGAGCGAGAGCTGGCCCGGGCCATCACCCTCGCCCAGGCGCGCTTTGCCGAGGAGCAGGCAGCGCGCGACAGGGCAGCCGAGCTGGCCACCCAGAACGAGGACCTGAGCGCCTTTGCCCACACGGTGGCCCACGACCTGCGCAACGCGTTGACGGGCATGGTGGGGATCGTGGATCTGATGGGCGAGGATCTGGACGACGCCGACATGGGCGCGGCGCAGAGCAAGCTGCACGTGCTGGCACGCCAGGGACGGCGGCTGAGCCGGATGGTGGATGACCTGCTGCTGCTCGCCGAGGTGCGCCAGCGCGACCTGGAGCCCGGCCCGGTGGACATGGCCGAGCTGCTGGACGACGCGTGGCAACAACTGGCACCGATGGCCGCCGAGCTCGACGCGCGCTTTTCCGCGCCCGACACCTGGCCTGTCGCCCTCGGCTACGGCCCGTGGCTGGTGCTGGTGTGGCTCAACTATTTGAGCAACGCGCTCAAGTACGGCGGCCGGCCGCCGCACGTCGAGGCGGGCTGGGATGCTGACGCCGAGGCACCGGGGCAGGTGCGTTTCTGGGTGCGCGACAATGGGCCGGGGCTGACCGCCGGCGACCAGGAGCGCCTCTTTGCCGCGTTCATCCAGTTGGATGAAAGATCGCCGGGCTATGGCCTGGGACTGTCGATCGTGCGCCGCATCGTGACCAGGCTGGGCGGCCAGGTCGGCGTGGAGAGCCGGGTGGGCGAGGGCAGCACCTTCTGGTTTACGCTGCCGCGGGGCTCGTAAGCGTGCAGCGCAGGGACGTTTTTAACCTGGTCGTGTGACTGCGTTATTACTGGGGCCAATATATATGGACAGGATACCCATGAGAGGAACTGAATGATAGGCGGCGAGGATCGTCAGGGCGGCAACCAGTCGAAGGACGGGCACGAGGACGATCTCGACGCGTGGATGCGCCTCGTGCCCGACGTGTGCCTGCTCACGGACGAGTCGGGCACGATCGAGGCGGCCAACGGGCCCGCGGCAGAGATGCTGCGCGTGCCACAGGACGCGCTGGCAGGACGATCGATCCTGGACTTTGTCGAGAGCAGCGCGCATGGCGACGGCAAACTGCGGGCAAGGATCGCGGCACTGGAAGAGGGTGAGCAGCTTGTCGAGGACGTGATGCTGCGCTGCGACAAGCGGGACCTGGTGGCGGTGCGCCTGCGCGTGCTGCGCTCGAGCCGGAGCGGAAGAGCGCGGCTTCACTGGCTGATGCGCGGCGACGTGAAAGCGACGGCAGACCGGCAGGCAGGCGAGGCGCTGCTGCAAGACGAAGCCAAGCTGCGAGCCGTCTTTCGCTCCCTCGTCGAAGGCGTCGTGTTCCTCAACACCGAGGGCCAGGTGGAGGAGATGAACGACGCCGTGCAGCGCAGGCATGGCCATACTCTGGAGGAGCTGGCCGACCCCAAACTCGACCCCCGTTACCACATTCTCCGGCCGGATGGCAGCCCCTTCCCGGCGGACGAGCAGCCGGCCATCGTCGCGCTGCGCACCGGGGAGGCTGTGCGCGACGTGGAAATGGGTGTGCCGACGCGCGACGGGAGAATTCGATGGAGGCTGGTGAACGCGCAGCCGGTGTACGACGACGGCAACAACCTCCTTGGCGCCGTGGCGTCCTTCTTTGACATCACACAACACAAAGAGGCCGAGCAGGCTCTGCGCGAGAGCGAGCAGGAGCAGCGCCAGCTGACCAGGTCTCTCGATCTGGAGCGGCGGCGTTTGGCGGCGCTCCTCGAGAATCTGCCCGTGGGCGTCTGGGTCTCGGATGAGCAAGGGCGCTTGATCGAGAAGAACAAAGAGGCGGACGCGATTTGGGCGGGCGACGCGCCGTTGGCCGTGGGCATGGACGAGTACACGCAGTACGTGGCGCGAGATGCGGCGACAGGGAAGGTGTTGGCGCCCGAGGAGTATCCGACGGCCCGGGTATTGGCGACGGGCCGGCGGGTAGGGCCGGTGGAAGTGGACATTCGCCGTTTCGACGGCACGGAGGGCACGGTCCTCGTCTCGGTCGTGCCGATCGAGGACGAGCAAGGCAAGCTGGTAGGCACGGTCGGGATCAACGTCGACATCACCGCGCGCAAGCGGGGCGAGGCGGCGCTGCGCGAGAGTGAAGAGAGGTTCTCGGTAGTTTTCGCCAAGGCACCGTTCGCCATCAACCTGGCGCGGCTGGAGGACGGCACGGTCGTGGAGGTGAACGAGGCGTGGGAAGCGCTGACCGGGTTCACGCGAGAAGAGGCGATCGATAAGACGAGCGTCGAGCTTGGGCTGAAACCGAACCCGGAGATGCGCGCACGGGTCATGAGCGCGGTGCAGACAGGCCGCCCGGTGCGCAAGGTAGAGATGCCGTTCGCGACGAGATCGGGCATGTCCCGCGTGGTAAGTGTGAGCGTGGACGTGGTGAAGGTGGGCGGAGTCGAATATCTGCTC
>DATHUZ010000032.1:0-12243 GCA_035461725.1 Anaerolineae bacterium | reverse complement strand
GAGACAGGCCCACGGGCGGGGGATCGGTCTTCTCCGCTCCCTCTGCGGGGGACGAGACCTTCTCCCCCCCCTCTGGGGGGGGTAGGGGGGGGGTAGGAGAGGCCATAGGCCACCAGGCCCACGGCGCGGTTCTCTTCGAGGGTGCGGTTGGAAAGGGAGGCGGCGAGGATGACGCCATATTCCTCGGTCGACTCTTCTCCCTCGCCGGCGTGCACCGCTTGATCCATGTCGAGCACGATCCAGAGATCCCCGGACGGCTCGAGGTCAAAGGTTTTGACCATCATCGTTTCGCGGCGGGCGGTGGTGGGCCAGTGGATGCGGTTGACGGCGTCGCCCGGCGCGTAGGGGCGCACTCCGGCAGCATTCGTGGTCACGTCGAGCGCGCGCCGGCTGGTGCGGCCCGCGCCCGTGGCAGCGCCCCGCGGCAGGCGGAGCGTGGGCAGGTGGACGATGGGCGGGTAGACGAGGACCGACTGCGCGGCGGGATGGTCGAAGGTGACGGTGTAGAGGCCGAGCGGGTCGCCGGTGCGGGCGCGCCAGGGGCCGAGGGTAAAGAGGCCGCGCTGGCGGCAGATGCCTTCGGTGCGCCAGCGCACGGTGGCATAGCCATCGGCGCTGCGCACCGAGCGCGCCGAGTAGCCGGGCAGGTCGGACGCGTCGTCGATCTCGACCCAGAGCGCGGGCAGGAACGAGTCGTTGACCATCACGAAACGCTCTTCGAGCAGGTCGCCGACGTGCACCCAGCCATAGTGCTGCTCGCGCGTCACGTGCAGCCGCGCCGCCAGGTGGCGCGCCCAGAGAAAGGCCGTCAGCCAGATGCCGCCCAGGGCTACCAGCAGGCCGATCCAGACCCGGCTGGGCAGCAGGAGCTGCAGGATGGCCAGCCCGGCGAGCAGCCAGGGAAGCCAGCGCGCGCGAAAGGTAATGGCGGTCGACATGCACACAGTATAGCACAGTGCGACACGTCGAGCGAGGTCAGACCAGCACATGGAGGCCCGAGCTTGCTCGGGAAAAGCTCGCGACCCTGGCACCTCTCCCGAGCAAGCTCGGGCCTCCGGGCGCTGAGGCTTCCACCAACCGGGAACCCAGAATTGACAGCCTTTTCGCGAGCATGTATAATTGCGGCAGTTTGGCACCTAGAGGAGTAGTACTGTGACAGCTGAAAACCGCATCTCCCTCGAAGACCTTTCTCCCGGCGACAGGTTGGAGGGCACCGTTCGGAAAGTGACGCTATCCGGCGCGATTGTCGACGTCGGCGCCCAAGTCGACGGCCTGCTCCATATCTCGGACCTGGGCCAGCGGGGCGTGACGCGCACCTCCGACGTGTTAAAAGAGGGAGAACCGATCACCGCCTGGGTCAAGCGCGTCGACCCCGGGCAAAACAGGCTGAGCCTGACCCTGACAGAACCGCCCCAGTTCAACTGGAATGACATGAAGGCGGGCATGCAGGTGGAGGGCAAGGTTGTGCGCCTGGAAAAGTTCGGCGCCTTTGTGGCCATTGGTGCGCCCACCGATGGCCTCGTCCACGTATCAGAGATGGCCACAGGCCGCGTGAACAAGCCGTCGGACGTCGTGTCGGAAGGCGACGTCGTCAGCGTCTGGATCAAGGACATCGACCGCAGGCAGGGCCGCATCAGCTTGAGCATGGTTGAGCCGGCGGCCGTCGACATTCGCCAACTGAGGCCTGACATGGTGCTGACCGGCACGGTGGTACGGCTGGAGAGCTTTGGCGCGTTCGTCAACATTGGCGCCGAGCGTGACGGCATGGTCCACGTCACCGAGATGTCGAGCGGCTATGTCAACAGCCCGTCGGACGTCGTGTCTGTCGGCGACGAGGTCAAGGTGCGCGTGCTGGAAGTGGACTCGCGCCGCGGCCGCATCTCGCTCAGCATGAAGGACCTGCCGGGCGACGACCAGGGCTGGCAAGAGGACGAGATCGAAGAGCTGCCCACGGCCATGGAGCTGGCCCTGCGCGAGGCGATGGAAGAGCAGGGGATCGACCTGCCGACAGGCAAGGAGGATCGCCGCCGCCGCAAGCCAAAATCGAAGCGCCGCCGCTACGAGCAGGATGATATCATCGAGCGCACGCTGAGGGATCATCGCGCGTAGAGCAGAGTTCAGAAGTAAAAAATCAGAAATGGCTGGGCTGCACGAGTGCAGCCCAGTTTTTGATGTCCAAACCCCGATATTCAGGGCTGACCGGCGCAAGTCGTCCGCTCATTGTCATGCCGAGCAGAGTGAAGCAGTCTGCCGTTTTTGTGAGGGGAGATTGCTTCGTCGCTGCGCTCCTCGCAATGACAATGGTTGGAGGATTTCCGCCGGCGAGCACTAGCACGTGGCGACGATGAGGCGCAAAAAGCCGCCGGCGGCACCTTCGACGTGCTCGATAGAGAACCCGGCAGCGGCGACGGCGTCCTGGGTGCGGCGGTTCAGGTGGCAGCGGCCGTTAAAGGCGTACCAGGGCACGTTCGCCAGGTCGACGAGCAGGGCCAGGGGACGGTTCCAGGGGCGCATGTGCTCGAGAAGGAGCAATCGCCCGCCTGGTGGAGAGAGGACCCGGCGCAGCTCGCCGAGCGCGCGCTCTGGCTCCACCACACTGCACAGGACGAGGCTGGTGACGACGGTGTCAAAGGTGGCATCGGCAAAGGCGAGGCGCTCGGCGTCCATGCGGGCGAGGTGCACGTGACGGAGGGCGCGCTGTTGGGCCACAGCCAGCATCTCGGCGCTTTCGTCGATGGCTACCACCGATACACGATCGGGGTAGAGCGGCAGGTTCACCCCCGTGCCGACGCCCACCTCGAGCACCCGGCCGCGCGCCCAGGGCAGCAGGCGGGCCCTCATGCGCCGCAGCCAGAGCTTTTCCAGGGGCGCCATGCCGCGATCGTAGGGCGAGGCGATGCGGTCGAAAGTGCCCGCTTCACTCGCGCTCATGCTTCATCCCCGCCGCCGGCGCGGCGCGCAGCGCGGCCAGCTCCTCCTCCAGATCCTCGAGCGCGATGATCATCGACGGGGGCGTCGAGTGTTTGGGCAGGCGCGCGTTGAGCTGCTCGATCTCTTTTTCCAGCGCCGCGATCCGCTCGCGGGTGTCGATCGTCCGATCCTCGGGTCCTTGCTGACTTGACATCCTGGCCTCATTTTGATATACTTGGTTCTAGATACCCCTGGTGGGTATCCCGTCATGGGGCCATCATAACACGACACAGGCTTTTTGTCAACGACGCGAGGACGCAGATCCGGGGTTGGCAGGCCGCAGAAAAAAAGAGGGAAAAGATGCTCGATTTTGTCAAATCCGTGTTGGGCAAGAAGCAGGAAGAGAGCGGGTCCACCGCCGCGCCCGGGGCGCGCGTACAGGACGCGCCAGGCGCCGAGCCGGTGCACGTCACCGACGCGACGTTCCAGGAGGTGGTGTTGGGCGCGCCGGTGCCGGCCATGGTCGACTTTTGGGCACCCTGGTGTGGGCCGTGCCGCATGGTGGCGCCGGTGGTAGAGGCGCTGGCGCGTGAGTATGACGGGCGCGCGGTGGTGGCCAAGATCAACACCGACGAGAACCAGCAGTTGGCGGGCCGGCTGGGGATCATGGGCATTCCAACGCTCATCCTCTTCAAGGACGGGCAGGAAGTGGACCGCGTGGTGGGCTTTGTGCCGCGCAAGACGCTCGAAGAGCGGCTGTTGGCCGTGATCGAGGGCTAGCAAAAGTGGAACGAGCCAAAAAGCTGCTGCGCGAGAATTGGTTGATCCTGCTGGTGGTGGGGGCCATGGCCGTCGCGTTCTTGACGCTGCGCACCACGGGCAGCGACGTCGAGTCGGTGGCCGAGTTAGACGCGCTGCTGGCGAGCGGCCAGCCGACGCTGGTCGAGTTTTACTCCAACACCTGAAGCGCGTGCCTGTTGGCCAAGCCTGTCGTAGACAGGCTCGAACGGGACCTGGAGGGAGAGGCGCGCGTGCTGCGCCTGAGCGCGCTCAGCTCGGTGGGACGGCAGTTGGTCGGGCGCTATGGCGTGCGCGGCGTCCCCACCTTTTTACTCTTTGACGGAGCAGGCGAGATGGTGCACTACCAGGTGGGGCGCCTCGACGCCAACCGGATCAAGGTCGAAATCGAGATGCTGGGGAGGTAAGAGATGCCCATCTATGAATATACGTGCCAGGAATGCGACCAGGAGTTTGAGAAATTCGTACGGTCGATCACGGCCAAAACCGAGATCACGTGCCCGCACTGTGGCAGCGTGCACGTGAAGAAGGGGTGGTCGGCATTCGCGACGAGTGGGACCGATGGCGGCGGCGCGGCCGCGGCCGCAGCCGCCGCGGCGGCCTGCAGCCCGGGCGGCACCTGAGGCATCCGGCGCTGAGAGCCGTGCGCTCTCGACAGGGGGGAAGATAATGGAGACGTTGGGCCAGTTTGGCGACCTGCTGCTCGGGGTAGTGTTTATCGGCGGGTGGTTCGTGATGATGCGTTTTGTGTTGCCACGGCTGGGCGTGTCGACCTGAATGGGCGACGCGTGCAAGCCGGCGTCGCCGGCCAGGGAGGACGAAGAGGCGCCAGAGGGAGAGCTGGCCAAGTAGGAAAGTGGCCAGGTAGACGATGGCCAAGACAGAGAGCGGTACCCCAGCGGGGTAGCCGCTCTTTTGGTATCGGGATTGTGCACGACTCCTGTCAATTCGATTGACAAGCGACAGGGGGCATGGTATAATAACAGCCACAACGCTTCTCCGCTGTGACGACAGGAAGCCGCGCACGCTGCTGCGAGCCGCGAGGATGACGGCGAAGCAAAGATGCTTACAAAGAGGAGCCCAACTATGCTGGAGAAGGATCGTCCCGTGTATACCATCGGTACGGCTGCCGAGATCCTCGGTGTGCACCCCCGCACGCTGAGGCTGTACGAGGATGGCGGCCTACTGCGTCCGGCGCGCAAGAACAACCGCCGGTTCTACTCCCCCCACGATCTACAATGGATCAGCAGCATCCGCTACCTGCTGCACGAGCAGGGGCTGAACCAGGAGGGGCTGCGCCGCCTGCTGGCGCGCATTCCATGCTGGGAGATCAATGGCTGCAGCGACGAGGCGCGCAGCACGTGCCGTGCGACAGCCGATTGGACCATGCCCTGCTGGGAGCTGGCACGCCAGGGAGGCCAGAACGGCCGCCACTGCTTCGAGTGCCAGGTTTACCTGACGGCGGTATCGTTCGTGCTCGACGAGCGAGAGCGGCAGGTGGCTGTCGAGTACCGGCTGCCGGAGTGACGGACGTGATGCGTGATGCGTGATGCGTGAGGCGTGAGGCGTGAGGCGTGAGGCGTGAGGCGTGATCACGTTTCACGCATCACGTTTCACGTTTCACGCATCACGTTTCACGTATCACGTTTCGCGTCCGGGGGGCAGGGTAAAGTAGAAGGTGCAGCCATTGCCCGGCGCACCGTCGCTATGGACGCCGACGGTGCCGCCCAGCTTTTGCACGATGCGCTGGACGATCGAAAGGCCGAGGCCGTGGCCCTCGCCGTGTACCTGGTGCAGGCGCTCGAAGGGGGTGAAAAGGCTGGCGCATTCCTCACGCGTCAGCCCGGGCCCATTGTCTCGCACCCAAAAGCCGGCGTCGGTCCAGAGTGGGTCGGTGTCGCGCTTTTCGATGGTGACCGGGCTGTAGGCGCTTCGCCAGGGGACCTGGCCATCGGTCACGGCGCCCAGCTCGACATGCGGCGGCTGCCCCCCATACTTGAGCGCGTTGCCGATATAGTTCACCCACACCTCCTCGACCCAGGGTGCGTACCCGTCCACCAGGGGCCACGACGTGGGGATGTCGAGCTCGGCGTGCCCCTCGTCGACGAGGTGCCGCAGGCGCTCCACCGCCTCGCCGACGATCCTGGCCATGTCGAGCGGTCCCGTTTTGACGTCGCCACGGGCGCGGACGCTGGCCAGCAGCAGCAGCTCGTCGATGATCGTGTTCATCTTGCGCGCATTGGCGGCAATCACGTGGAGATAGTGCTCCTCCATGTCGGCAGTGAGCGCTTCGCGCCGCGTTCTGAGCACCCCGGCATAGCCGACGATGGCCGACACAGGGTTCTTCAGGTCGTGTGCGACCGTGTGGGCAAAAGCGTCCAGCTCGGCGTTGTGCGCCTCGAGGGCGGCGGTGCGCCGCTGCAGGGCGATCTCGGCCTGCACGCGCTCTTCCAGCTCCTTCTGAAGGCGGGCGTGCAGGCGGGCCTGGCGGATGGCCACGGCAAGCGACGTGGCCACCTCACGCGCGATGGTGATCTGGTCGCCGGTAAAGGCACGGGGGGCCGTCGACTCGAGGTTCAGAGTGCCGGCGAGGCCATCCTGCGACCAGAGGGGCACGACGACGTAGGAACGGATGCCGGCACGCTGCAGCGCCTGTTGCAGGCGAGAACGGGCGTGCAGCGCGCTCATATTCTCCAGGCCATAGATCCGCCCGTCAGCCAGGGTCGGCTCGTCGAGCAGCTCGCGGTAGAGATCGGGATCGAGCGACCGCAAGCCGTCGGTGGCCGATTGGCAGGCGAGCAGGCGCAGCAGCCCTTCTTCATCCACGGCCAGCACCAACGCCCGGTGGTAGGGCACCAGGCGCTTGAGCCGGCCAATGGCTGCCAGGGCGATCGTTTCCGGCATGCGCGCACCCAGGATCGATTGATCGATCTCGTGGAGGATGGCCAGGCGCTCGGCGTTATGCCAGAGCGAATCCGCGTGGTTTTTTTCGAGTGCTTCTGTATCCGGCTTCATCCAACTTCTCCGACCCTCGATCCAGGAGAAACCGCCCGGATCTCGACGTCGACCAGGCAAGGAGGAAATGAAATGACCGACCTGGTTCATTCTATCACAAACCCGGGGAAAGTGCAAGGGGCTGGCCCGGTGTGCAGAAATTCGAATTATGGACGAGACCTGTAGGGTTTTTGGGGAAACCCTACAGGTCTTTGGTTCCGCCGAGATTTGTCACCTGTCCCCTCCTCAGGTACAATAGGCGCATGATCGAGACAAAACCAATGCACCGCCGGCGCTTTCTGCAGTGGGCAGGAGCCGCCGGGATGACCGCCCTGGTCGTGGCGTGTGACGCGGGGCAGCCGGTGGTGCGCGACCCGTCAACCTCGTTGCCCGAGATCCCAACCGGCACCCCTTCCGCCACTCCCAGCGCGACCCGGGCCGGCACGCCGGCTGGCACGCCGTCCGGCACGCCGTCTGCCACGCCGACACCCGACCCGCAGGGCGGCACGTTCTACTCGCACCTTCAGTCGCCCGTGCAGCCATCCGCTACACCCACGCCCACAGAGGGAGTGCCCACGGCGACGCCCACAGACACGCCGACGCCGACACCTCCACCCACCCCCTTTCCACCCGGTCCGCCCACTCGCCTGGGCTTGTTCGTGGCGTGGTATCACGAGCAGGTGATGGAGCTGATCGACACGGGCAACGTGGCGGTCCTCAAGACGCTCGAATTCGACCCCACTTTTCTGGCAGAGGTGAAGGCGCGCTCGCCACAGACGCTGATCGTAGGCCGGGTGACGTTGGGGCAGATGAACCTGGCCAACGTGGACCCTGCTGCCGAGGCGCGGCGCGCCGCCGACGCGGTACTGGCGCTGGCCCGCGATGAGGCGCGCCGCGGGCTGGTGGACGCGTGGGAGGGCTTTAACGAGCCGGTGCCAGGCGACGTCGACCAGATGCGCCGGCTGGCCGAGCTGGAGGTCGAGCGGGTGCGGCTGCTGGCCCAGGACGGCCAGCGCGCGGTGGTGGGGAATTTCGGCACGGGGCAGCCGCCGCTCGAGTGGTGGCCGGCGTTCCGGCCCGCGCTCGAGGCCGCCGCCCGGCACGGCGGATACCTGGGCCTGCACGAGTACTCGGCGCCGACGATCTGGTACAATACCAACGTGCCGCCGCTGACGTTCCACGCCAACGCGGGCGACGAGGGCTGGCTGACGCTGCGCTACCGGAAGGTGTACCGGCAGTTCATCCAGCCGTGGGGCCTCGACCTGCCGCTGGTCATCGGCGAGTGCGGCGTCGACGGGCTGGTGCAGAACCGGCCGGGACCGCCGGGCCACGGGTGGAAGGATTTCGGCGGCCACTGGGCCGAGCTGGGGATGGGGGTCGACAGCGCCGGCAACTATGTCGAGCAGCTCGCCTGGTACGATCGCGAGCTTCAGCTCGACAGTTACGTGGCGGGCGCCGCGATTTTCGCCATGACCGCCTTCGAAGAGTGGGAGAGCTATCAGATCCAGGGCGAGGCGGCGGACATTTTGCACCAGTATATCTCGGTGCACCCGGCAGGATAGTAGTTGGTATATTGGTAGATTGGTAAATTGGTAGATTGGTAGATTGGGGGCGACCAATCTACCAATCTACCAATGTACCAACTTGGGAGTCAACGATGATCGGACGCACACTGAGCAACCGTTACAAGATCATTGCCGAGCTGGGCAGCGGGGGCATGGCCTGGGTGTACCTGGCGGAAGACCAGGTGGAAGGCGGCAGGGTGGCGATCAAGGTGCTCTACCCGCAGCACAGCCAGGACCTGGGGTTTTTGCAGCGCTTTATCCGCGAGGCCAAGCTGTCGATGGCGCTGTCACAGTCGGAACCGCAGCAGAACGTGGTGCGGGTGCTCGACTATGGCGCCGACCGCGACACGCACTACCTGGTGATGGAGTACGTGCCGGCGCGTGACCTGGGCGAGATCCTGGCCGAGGAGGGGGCGCTGGAGTGGCAGCGCGCGCTCTACCTGGCACGCCAGGTGGCCATGGCGCTGGACCACGCCCACCACCACGAGATCGTGCACCGCGACATCAAGCCGTCGAACATCATGGTCCTGCGCGACGGCACGGTGCGCGTGCTCGACTTTGGCATCGCCCGCGCACGCACGTCGCCCGACCTGACCCTTTCGGGGTTCGTCGGCTCGCCCAACTATGCCGCCCCCGAGCAGGCGACGGGGCAGACGGTGGACGTGCGCGCCGACATCTATTCGCTCGGCGTCGTTCTCTACCGGATGCTGAGCGGCGACTTGCCCTTCCAGGGCGAGACCCCGTGGGCGATCGTGAACCAGCATATCGCGGCGGCGCCGCCGCGCCTCGACGAGCTGCGGCCCGAGCTGCCCGAGCCGGTGGTGCGGCTGGTGGATCGCATGCTGGCCAAGCGGCGCGAGGATCGCTTTCAGACGCCCGTGGAGGTGATGGAGGCGATCGACGCCGTCCTGGCCGGCGAGGAATTGCCCGAGGTGATGATCGCGCCGCCGCCGGCGGAAACGGCCGAGGAGATGTACGAACGGGCGCGCGCGGCGATGGCGGAAGAGCGGTGGCACGAGGCGATCGACCTCTTTAGCCGGGTGCTCAAGATCGACCCGGAATACAGCGACGTGAGCGAGCAGTTGAGCGAGGTGGGGCGTGAGATCCGGCTGGCGTCACTCTACCGCCATGCGCGCCGCGCGGTAGAAGGTGGGCGGTGGCAAACGGCGCTCGAAGAGATTAGCAAGATAGAAGTGCTGGCGCCGGGCTACAAGGACGTGGCCGCCCTGCGCGATCAGGCGGAGCGGCGCCAGGTGCTGCCGGCGCCGGGAGGGGGCAGGGCGGGCGAGTTCCCCACACAGGAAGGGATCGAAGAGGAGCAAGAGACGGCCGCGGTGGCGGCAGGCCGGGCCGCGGCGCGCCCGCCCCAGGCAGAGCCAATGGCGCAGCGCCAGGGTCGTGTCGCGGGGCACACGGCCGCGGGTGCTCGCCGCGGTCGGTGGCGATGGGCGGCAATGGCCCTGGTCGTGCTGCTGGCGGCAGGTGGGGTGTGGGCAGCAGCCGGCGGTCTGCCCGTGGGGTGGATCGGGCGGGCACCGGCGACAGAGACGGCTACATCGCCGCCGACGACGACGGCGGCGGCCACGCGTGCCGCCACAGCGCTGCCGGCCGCCACGCTCCCCCCACCCTCCGCTACCCCACTCCCGACCGCTTCGCCGCGGCCGACGCGCACCGCGCGCGCCACAGACACCCAGTTGCCGCCGGTCACCGCCACGTCGACCCCCACCGCGCCGCCGGCCCCCACCGGCGTCACGGCGGCGACCGGCGAGCCGGGACCATCGGGCTGGATCGCGTTTGCGCGCTTTGACACCGCCCGGCACACGTACGACGTGTACCGCTGCCAGGCGGATGGCGAGCCGTGCACGCGGGTAGTAACACAGGCCAGCCAGCCCGATTTTCTGCCGGGTGGAGAGCGCCTCGTCGTCCGATCGTGGGACCCTGCACAGAAAGGGCTGCTCGTGGTCGGCACGCAGGGGCAGATCCTGTGGCGCATCACGGGGCAGATCGAAGCAGCGCGCCCCAGTGTGGACGCTCAGGGCGAGCAGTTTGTGTACCACTCGCGCCAGGAGGCAGATCGCGAGGCGCGCCTCTACCGCGCACTGGGCACCGAGGTCCACGCCCTGGAGCGCGACGGCGACACGATCCGCGGCCGGTCGCCTTCCTGGACGCCTGACGGCAGGATCGTGTACACAGGGTGCCTCGGCAACGCGTGCGGCATCCTGCTGATGCGCGCCGACGGCACGGCGCCGCGCCAGGTGGTGGTGGGCACAACAGAGATGGCTGCCGAGGTGTCACCCGACGGGCAGCAGATCGCTTTTATGTCAATGCGAGACGGGAACTGGGAGGTGTACGTGGCCGCGGCCGGTGGCGGCAGCCTGGTGCGGGTGACCGATTATGCGGGCAACGACGGGCTGCCGGCATGGTCGCCGGACGGATCGTGGCTGGCGTTCGTTTCGGACCGGGGAGGGGCCTGGGCCGTGTGGGCCGCGCGCCCTGATGGCAGCGACACGCGGCGCCTTTTTGTCACCGGCGGCCCGCTGCAGGGGGCGGTGACAGGCGCGGCCCCTCACGAGCTGCAGGGCTGGGTGGAAGAGCGGATCAGTTGGGAAGAGTAAGTGGTGGGGCGGATTGCCAATCCGCCCTACATTCCCTCGGGTTGTTGAGATGATACCTCCTGCCGCGCCTGGTCGACAGACTGCTCGGGGTGGCGGACGAGCGAGTCGAGAAAGGCCCGGCGGTGGCGCGCGGCGCGGGCGGGATCGAGGGCACCGGCCACGGTAGTGCGCAGCTCGGCGGTGGTACACGGCTTGGGCAAAAAGTCGAGAGCACCCAGCGCCAGGGCCTCGCGGGCATTAAAGGGCACGCCGTGCGCCGTGAGGACGATGGATGGAACGTCGCCCCCGGCTCCGTGGAGCTTTTCGAGCAGCTTCATACCGCTCATGCCCGTGAGCTGCAGGTCGATGATCATCAGCGCTGGCGGATGTTTGGCCAGGCGGACGAGCGCCTCCTCGGCGGTCGCAACGCCGACCACAGTGTGGCCGATGCGGCGCAGCGCCTCTTCGACGAAAAAGCGGACAGAAGGATCGTCGTCGATGACGAGGATATGATCGTTGTCCACCGGCACTCCTCCTAAACCCGGTTCAAGAGCCATTTTGGATCTACCCGGTCTCTATGTCCTGGCTGAGCGGCAGCCAGATACGCACGATGGTGCCCTCTCCCTCGCGGCTTTCGACCTCGATCTCGCCCTCGTGCGCCTCGACGATGCCATGGCTGATGTAGAGGCCGAGGCCTGAGCCCTCGCGCTTGGTGGTGAAAAAGGGCTCGAACAGGCGGGCCCGGACGTCGGGCGCGATCCCCGTGCCCGTGTCCTCGAACTCGACACGCACCGCCGGATCGACCACCCGGCGCGAGAGGCGTGTCTCGTCGAGGCGGGTGCGCAGCGTCAGCGTGCCACCGGCCGGCATGGCATCGGAGGCGTTGAGGATCAGGTTCAAAAAGACCTGGCGGATCTGGTCGGGACGGATGGGGACGGCGGGTACCTGGCCCAGGTCGAGCTCGAGCTGCACGTCGCGCCCCATCAGGTCGTTGCGCGTCAGCTCGACGACAGCCTCGAGGGTATCGTTGACGTCGACCACGTCCCACTCGTGCTCGGCGGGGCGGTAGAACTCGCGCATGCGGCGCACGATGGCGGCGATGCGCCGCAGCTCCTGCATGGCGATCGCCAGGTAGCGGTCGACCGTCTCCTCGTCGGCACCCTCGTCGAGCTCTTCGACCGCCAGGCCGAGGCAGCCGAGCACCGCCTGGACGGGGTTGTTGATCTCGTGGCTGACCGAAGCGGTGAGCCGGCCGAGGGCGGCCATCTTTTCGCTGTGCACGAGCTGGGCCTGCGTCTCCTCTCGCTCGTGCAACAGCCGGCGCACCTCTTCGTACAGGTGCGCGTTGCGGATCGCCTGCGCCGTGCGCCCCGCGGCGGCCC
>DATHUZ010000031.1:0-3062 GCA_035461725.1 Anaerolineae bacterium | reverse complement strand
CGGCCGGGGATCAGCTGCGCCGGGGGCGCATCAGGGTAGAGCCAGGCGACAACCGGGCCGTTCTCGCCCGGCGGGGCGAGGTGGATGTGCGCCATCAAGACGTCGTCGAGGTTGTGGACAATCAGGCGGTAATGCAGCACGGTTCCATCATCACTGAGGTTAAAGACAGCATGGCCCCATGCTTCCGTTACCACGCCAGGGGCTTCTCCCGACAGCCGGGCGATGAAGGCACGATCCGGGGCGTCGGCCAAGGCGGCAGTGCCTAGAGTGATCAGCAACACGCTGAGCAATACAGCAGATAGCAAGCGAATTCTCATCTTGGCCTCTCTTTCATAGGTCGAATATAGTCTCTACCTGTGGCGCGACGGCACGGTCCGAACGTTCCACAATGACCCCTTGCTGGTATTCCGCCGCGACGATCAGATAGACGTTCAATAGACAGTACGCACGGGAGAGGGAATTGGATCTGTCGATCGTCATCTTTGTGGGAAAAAATCGGGATTTTGTGGCGCACGGGTAAAGGGCGCGCGTTGAAAAGGGCGAAAGGATCGAGTACCCCAGGCAGGAGTCGAACCTGCGACACATGGTTTAGGAAACCACTGCTCTATCCTCTGAGCTACTGGGGCAGACAGGGACATTATAGCACAAAGGGGCGGGTTGAACAAGATTTGGGGGTAAGGCGACCAGGGCAAACTCACTTGTCATTGCGAGCCCGTCGTTTGGGCCGAAGCAATCTGCGCTTGGTCGGAAGAGGCGATTGCTCGCTGGCGCTCGCTACTAATGAACTGGCGCTACGTGGTTGGGGGCTGGGTTAACGCAGAGACGCAGAGGCGCAGAGAGAAGGATTAACAGTATTGTCGAGCCAAATGCAGTTGCCGGAGCGAGTCGGCTGGGGGGAGGGAAGAGCGTTGGATTCTAGAGGTGGCTCGTGTCGTTCAGCCGGCTGACCCGCACGCCGCGGGGGGTGAACTCGAGCAGGCTGAGGGAGGCATTGCCGAGGCGGAAGGGCTGGGGTTTGCTGCGCGTGTCGATGCCGAGCAGGTGGGAGATGAGCGCGCCCAGGCTGGCGCCGTGGCCTACCAGGGCGATGCTTTGACCGTCGTGGTGGTGCGCGCGGACGTCGGCGACCAGGGCGGCCAGGCGATCGACGAACACGCCCGGGCCCTCCTCGCCCGGGATGGGCACCCAGACGGGGCTGGCGCGCATCTCGCGCCACAGGTCGGGGTAGCGGGCGTCGATCTCGTCCCAGGTGAGGCCGTTGAGTACGCCGGCGTCGTATTCGCGCAGGCGGGGATCGAGGCACACGGGGAGGTCGAGCATCTGGCCTAGGATCTCGGCGGTCTCGCTGGCGCGGGACAGGTCGCTGGCATAGATGGCGTCAATCTCCCAGCCTTCAGCGCGCAGCCGCCGGCCAAGTGCGCGAGCCTGGGCCCGCCCCTCGTCGCTCAGCGGCGAATCGAACTGCCCCTGCATCCTTTTTTCAGCGTTCGCCACGGACTCGCCATGGCGGATCAGTAACAGGTGCATCGGCGTCTCCCGGATGGATATCGGGTATCGGGTGTTACGTGGTCAGCATGGCGGCGGCCCAATATCCAATATCCAATATCCAGTATCGGTCTCATAGCAGGCTCACCGGATCCACGTCCACCGTCCAGCCCACCGGCAGCGCCACGTCGCGCAGCACGGCGGCGGGGTCGTGGCCGCGCAGGATGATCTGCCAGCGGTGGCGGCCGCCAAGGACGCTGTAGAAGCAGGGGACGGGGCCGATGAGATCGACGGGGTGCATGCCCGTGCGGGAGAGACGCTCGCGCAGCCAACGCCCGAGGCGCTCGGCGGTGAAACGCGCGGTGTGGGGGTCCTCGTGGCTGAAGCGCAGGGCGACGAGCCGGCTGAAGGGTGGGTAGCCAAGCTTGCGGCGCTCGGCGATCTCGCGGCGATAGAAGGCCCCATAATCGTGGTGGGCGGCCGCCTGGATGGCATAGTGGTCGGGGTCATAGGTCTGGACGATGGCCCGCCCGCCGCGCGCCGTGCGGCCGGCGCGGCCCGCCACCTGGGTGAGGAGCTGGAAGGTGCGCTCGGCGGCGCGATAGTCGGGCAGGTAGAGGGCGGTGTCGGCCGAGATGACGCCGACGAGAGTGACGAGTGGCAGGTCGAGCCCCTTGGCGATCATCTGCGTGCCGATCAGGACGTCAACGCGGCGGTCGGCGAGCGCCTGCAGGTAGCGGTCGTGATCGGCACCCGACGCGGTGTCGCTGTCCCAGCGGAGGAGGCGCGCGTCGGGGTGGAGCTCGCGCATGGCTTCTTCGACACGCTCGGTGCCGAGGCCAAAGTAGCGAATGCGCGCCCCGCCGCAGCGTGGGCAGCGGGTGAGGGGCGGCTCGTGGTGGCCGCAGTGGTGGCACACCAGGTGGTCCGCCTCGCCCAGGTGGTGGTAGGTGAGTGGCACGTCGCAGTTGGGGCAGCGGGCGACATAGCCGCAGTCGCGGCAGAGCACAAAGGTGGCGGCACCACGCCGGTTGAGAAAGAGAATGGCCTGCTGGCCAGCCACCAGCGTCGAGCTGAGGGCCTCCTGGAGAGCGCGGCTGAGAATGCTCCGGTTGCCGGCGAGCAGCTCCTGGCGCAGGTCGACAACGCGCACGGGGGGCAGTACGTCGGTCGTCTGGACGGCGCCACCCGCTGCTCCGCGGACGATGCGCCGGGGCAGATCGACCAGGGTGTAGGGCGCGCCGGGGGCGGTGGCGCGGTGGTAGGTGACGACGTCGGGGGTGGCGCTGCCCAAGATGACGTGGGCAGCCGCGATGCGCCCGAGGGCGACGGCCACGTCGCGCGCGTGGTAGGCAGGCAGCGGGATCGGCTCGGACTGCTTGTAGGACTCGTCGTGCGACTCGTCGAGCACGACGAGGCCGAGGCGCGAGACGGGGGCAAGGAGCGCGGAGCGTGGGCCGAGGACGACGTCGGCCTCACCACGCCGCACGCGGTCCCAGGCGGCATAACGCTGGCCCAGCGAGAGCTCGCCGTGCAGGACGGCCACGCGCCCGGGAAAGCGCGCCTCGAAGCGGCGC
>DATHUZ010000030.1:0-1941 GCA_035461725.1 Anaerolineae bacterium | reverse complement strand
CCCTACGCCGTCAAGTGGGTGCTCGAGATGCGCGACAAGCGTCCTAACCCGAATATGGAGCCCGTGATGGAGACGCGCACGATCACCAACCCCGACGGCACAGTTACACAAGAGCAGGTGAAGGTGCAATGGGTGGAGGTCAGCCGCGACGGCAAGACCATCACCGAGACGTGGGAAAGCGGCTTTATGGCGATTTTCAGCAACGGCGTGCTGACCGAGTCGCACCTGGTGCACGTCGTGGCCTATGATGCCGCGGGCAACAAGACCGAGAGTGAGCCGGTGCGCTTTTACGTCATCCACAAGCCGAAGGAAGAGAAGGAAGAGGGTGCGCTCCTGCCACCTGCCTTCTGGCAGCGCGAGCGCGTCGCCGCCCTGCCCGCCGGACTGGCAGCCACCGCCCGTGCGCGCCGCACTCCAAGTCAAGCCCCCGGCGTCGGCCGGGGGCCCGGCCACGGATTGCCTGGCCCCCCGGCCAGTTAACAGGTGGACCGGGGCGGAAGCGCCACGAGCTCCGACCCCGGCGTCGTCTCTCAGGGCAGCGAGAGCCCGGTCACCTGTTGGTAAATCCTTTCCACTTCCTCCACGTGGCGCTGCGCGCTGAACGCCGCCGACAGCAGGCGCGCGTTCTCTGCAAGCCTGCCCCGTTTCTCCTCGTTTTCGAATAGATCGATCGCCCTCGCTGCGATCTCGCTGTCCGAACCGACCAGGTAGCCGTTGTAGCCATCACGCACCAGGCCGGCGTAGGCGGGGTCGCGGCGGGCAACGACGGGCAAGCCACACAGCGCGGCTTCAATCAGCGTCATCGGCTGCATCTCGCTCAGCGAGGCGGTGACAAACAGGTGCGCCGCCGAGTAAAAGTGGTGCATCCGCGCCCATTCCACCCTGCCTGCCAGGATCACCTGGGAGCGCACGCGGCTGCCCTCTACCGCCGCGGCCAGCTCTCTGTCCGCCGGGCCGCTGCCCACAAACAGAACCCTGGCCTGTGGCCGCGCGTGGAGCAGCGGGACCAGCGCGTCGAGGAGCTCGACCACGCGCTTCTCCCGGGCGATCCGGCCGGCATAGAGGATCACCTCGGCGGTCGGGCCGAGCCTGAGCGCCTGTCGAATCGAAGCCACTGGCTCGGTGTCGAGGGGCTGCGGACAAAATTCCGCCGGCTCGATCCCGTTATCGACGACGACAGCACGCACCTGGGGCAGAAAGGCCTGAAAGCAGCCGCGCGCCTTTTCCGAGGGGCAGATCAGGGTCGCGCAGTTGGACAGAAACAGCCTCAGGTAGCGGTGCACGAAGCGGGTTGATATTACCCTGCCCAGGGGCAGGTAGTGGAGGTAGGCCTGGTGCAGCGTGTGGGTGGTGTGCACAAAGGGGATTCCCAGGTGCCTGGCGGCGCTTTTGCCTGCCCAGCCGAGGCTGTACTCGGTGTGGGTGTGGATGATGTCGAGCTTGGCCCGGCGAGCCAGGCGCCACACAGCCCGCGGATTTACCAGCGCGAGCCGGAAGCCGCTGGCGCGGTTAAAGGGTAGGGAAGGGAAGCGGGCGACGACGCCTTCTGGCGGCGAGCTTCCAGCGTGGCGCGATCCGCCGGATTGCAGGTCGTTGGCCCCCGACAAAGCGGTGCACTCTGTGGCGCTGTGGCACAATCTTGCCCGAGTGGCGGGGACGAACAGAACCACCTTGTGCCCTCGCTGCTCCAGCCCCTGCTTGAGCTGCCGCAGCGAGGTGACGACGCCGCTGACGGTGGGCTGATAGCAATCGGCAAAGAGCCCGACGTTCATGTCGCCGGCGGCGCTTTTCTCTCAAATTTCACGCCGGTCGCGAGCTCCACGCACTTGTACGCCCCATCGTAAACGCCGATACTCTTGTTTTTCACGATGCAGTCGCAGTACATTTCCAGCAGATCGCGATCGTGGGCGAGCAGATCGATGGCCTGCAGCGTGTGCGGAA
>DATHUZ010000029.1:0-3980 GCA_035461725.1 Anaerolineae bacterium | reverse complement strand
CCTTGGTGCCGAGAGGGACGTGCCCTACGCCGTCGAGGTGGGCGGCATGATCATCAAGGTGTTCGACGAGGTGAACCACCAGCGCCTGCCGGAGGTGAAACCGCTGGCGAACAGCGTTGGCGGGCGGGCACGCTACGACCGCCGCTGGGTGCGGGTCAAGCGCCCGGTCATCACCACCGGCGGCGAGCTGACGCTGGAGACGCTCGACCTGGTATGGGACGACGTGTCCAAGTATTATGAGGCGCCGTTCCAGATGAAGTCGAACGGCGGCATGTTCCTGATCGACGACTTTGGGCGGCAGCAGGTGCGCCCGCGCGACCTGCTCAACCGCTGGGTCGTTCCCCTCGAAAAGCGCTACGACTATTTGACGCTCCACACGGGGCAAAAGATCGAAGTCCCGTTCGAGGTGCTGATCGTCTTTTCCACCAACCTCGAGCCGCGCGACTTGGTCGACGAGGCCTTCCTCCGCCGCATCCGCCACAAGATCGAGATCGGCGACCCGTCGTTCGACACCTATCGCGAGATCTTTGGCATGGAGTGTGACCGGCGGCGCATCTCGTTCGAAGAGGATTCGCTCGCCTACCTGCTGCGCGAGCACTATATCAAGCCCAACCGTCCCCTGCGCGGCTGCCAGCCGCGCGACCTGCTCGACGAGATCGTCGACATCGCCCGCTACAAGAACGTGGCCCCCACCCTGTCGAAAGAGATGATCGACAAGGCGTGCCGGGCCTACTTTGTCAAGTTATAGCACTGATACCTGATGCGTGATCCGTGACGTCACGCATCACGCATCACGCATCACGCATCACCTGTCACGTTACCTCAGCTAACGCGTGCTCAAAGATGCCCAGCGCTTCCTCGATCTGCTCCTTCGTCACCAGCAGCGGCGGAATCCAGCGCACGACCTGGTTGTAGGTGCCGCAGTTCAGGAGGAGCAATCCCTCCTGGCGGCAGTGGGCGACGACCTGCTTCACCACCTCTGTGGCCGGCTCGCCGCCGGGCAGGGTGAACTCGGTGGCGACCATCAGCCCCAACCCGCGCACGTCGCCGATCACAGGGTAGCGTGCCTGCAGGTCACACAGGCCGGTCATCAGCACCGGCCCCATCCTCTCGGCATTGTCCACCAGGCCGTTTCGCAGGACCTCAATCGTCGCCGCGGCCGCCGCGCACGACACCGGGTTGCCCCCGTAGGTGCCCCCGTGCGTGCCCGCCAGCCAGCGATCCATCAGCGCGCGCGGCGCGGCAATGCCCGACAGGGGAAAGCCGGACGCGAGCCCCTTGGCCATGATCAGCACGTCGGGCACCACCCCGAAATGCTCCAGCGCAAAGAACTTGCCGGTGCGCCCGAAACCGCTCTGCACCTCGTCGATGACCAGCAGGATGCCATACTCGTCGCACAGCTCCCGCAAGGCCGGCAGGAAGGAAGGCGGCGGGACCACGTAGCCGCCTTCGCCCAGCACCGGCTCGATCACGATCGCCGCCGTTTCGGTCGGCGCCGTCTGGCTGGCCAGCAGGTGGCGCAGCTCCCGTTGGCACCACCGGCTCGTCTCTTCGGCCTCCCACCCGTAGCGGTAGGCGTAGGGGTAGGGGGCGACAAACACACCGGCGGCGAGCGGTTGGTAGTGGGTCCGGTACACCGTCTTGGACGTGGTCATGGCCATCGTCTGGTTGGTGCGCCCGTGAAATGACCCCTGAAAGACGATGAGGTTCGACCGCCCGGTGGCGTGCCGCGCCAGCTTGACCGCCGCCTCCACCGCCTCGGCGCCCGAGTTTGAGAAAAAGAAGGTGTCGAGTGGGGCGGGCACGACCTCGCGCAGCGCCTGGGCCAGGCGCAGCAGGGGACGGTGGTAGTAGATGTTGACCTGCGCGTGAATGATCTTGCCGGTCTGCTCGCGCGCGGCTTCGACGACGACGGGGTGGCAGTGGCCCGTGTTCGTCACGCCGATACCCGACGTAAAGTCGAGGTAGCGCTTGCCCGCCACATCCCACACGTACACACCTTCGCCGCGCTCGATCGTCAGCTCGGTGATCCGGCTCCAGATGGGAGAGATTGCGTGTTCGGTCATGGTTCACCCCTGTTTGCTCGTGGTACGTGATGCGCAAAGGACGCATCACGCATCACGCATCACGTCATAAAAACTCGGTCACCGTCACCTGCGTCGGAATCCCGCGTGCTTCCAGCTCTTTGAAGAACGGCTCCGGATCGAGGGCCAGCTCCGGTGGGTGGACGCCCGGTCCGATGCGGCCGGCGGCCAGCCACTGGGCGGCGATCGACGGGGCGACGCCCGTCGGCAGAGCCCCCTTGACCGTCAGAGTGCCGAGGCGGTAGGTGACCGGCCGGCCGGCGTGCGTGCCCTTGACCTCGGTGACGATCTCTTTGGTCCAGTTGGGTGCCTTGTTGGCGGGCGGCTCGAGGAAAGAGAGGATGGGTGGCACCTTGTCGGCGAGCAGCGCCAGCATCAGGTCGCGCGGCGCGACCGCCTGCTCCCCCACCTGCACCGGCTCGCGCCCGGCCAGCCCCAGGTCGGCCAGGACCTTGATCTTGTCGACGGTCTCGGGCGCCATGCCCCAGAAGTTGATCTTGAAAAAGCAGTCGTGCAGGCCCTTGTCGTGAAAGCTGAGCGGCAGGGTGGCCACCTCAGAATGCAGCGACAGGTGCATCGGCAGCAGGCCGAGCGGCGCGGTGAACCAGTAATCTTCGAACTCGCTCAGCGGCTCGACCGCGGCAAACTCGCCGTTTCGATAGATCATCGGCATCATGGTCAGCTCGTCGAGGATAGTGGCGATGGCATAGCTGAAGGTGACCTGGTCGGATGGGGGCGGCTTGATGCCATCGTAGATGTGGATCGAGTCGACGCTGTCGAGGCGGTCGGCGGCGTAGCGTGCCTGGATGTTGGGGATGCCCGGCGCGCTCCCCATGCCGAGCACCGCGCTGATGCCCATCGCCCTGAACTGCTCGTGCAGGCCGAGCTGCTTGCGGGTGGTGTGGAACAGTCCACCCAGGTCGGTATAGTTGGTGCCCGCCTCCAGGCAGGCGCCCATGATCTCCAGGTTGGTGTAATAGACGGTGGCGTTGAGGCAGCAGTTGGCGCCGCGCAGCAGCGCCACCAGCCCTTCGTGGTCACGCACGTCGGCGCGCTCGATCGAGAGCTTTGGGCTGTCGATGTAGGCGGCCACTTGCTCTGCACGCTCGACGTTCAGGTCGGCGATCACGACCTCGTCGACGCCCTCGCTGCGCGCCAGGTCCTGCACCGCGATGCAGCCCATCATGCCGGCTCCGCCCAGGACGACGATTTTCATGGTTGTGTGCTCCTCTCTCTCTCTCAACAGCCCAGCTCGTCGGCCACCCAGCCAATGCCCAGCTCTTCCAGCTTGACGCGGCTCGGCACGCCCAGCTCATCCCAGCCGCACATGGCATAGTAGAGGTCCTTGGCCTGTTCGATCTGCTCGGGCGGGACAGAGACGCCGTCGCTGGGGCCGCCCAGGCGCGCCCGGGCGAGCTTGGGCGGCAGGACGTCGTCCTCGCGCGTGAACCCCTCGCGCGCGTTAAAGGCGCGCATCATGTTCAGGCGCCGCTCGCCCACCTTCATCAGCTCCCACAGGCTGGCGTCCCAGCCGGTGACCGCGTTGAGCATGTCGACGAGCTGGTTGGGGGCGTACAGGTGCCAGGCAGGGCCGTAGACGAACTGGCAGACGTTGACGCTGTCGAGCATGCTGTAGAACTGCTCGGTGTAGAGCGCGAATCGCACCTTTTCCGGGCCCAGGCTGCCCGGCTCCTGGGGGTCGATCAGGTCGAGCTGCGCCATGCGCGCGGCGTACGTCTCATAGTCGCCCTCGTAGGCCGGGTCGTGCTCCGACGACTGGTGATCGGCGCCAAAGGGATTGACGGCATAGATCAGGCCCAGGCTGCGTTTCACCTCGGGCATGTGCGCCGGCAGGTCCTGGCCCTTGACGACTACCGCCAGCTCGCGCGCCTCGGG
>DATHUZ010000028.1:0-8531 GCA_035461725.1 Anaerolineae bacterium | reverse complement strand
GCCAGAGCCAGGCGGTGGCCGGGCCATCGCCGTGTTGGGCGACATGTACGAGCTGGGTAGCTACGAGGACGAGGGCCACAAGCTTGTCGGTCGGCGCGCGTACGAGGTGGCCGACGTGCTGGTGGCAGTAGGGCACCTGGGGCAGGCAATCGGCAGAGAAGCACTGGCGAGCGGCATGTCGCCCACTGCCGTTCACCTGGTAACCCACAACGCAGCCGCCATCGAGCTGCTGCGCGATATGATTGGGCCCGGTGACCTGGTGCTGGTCAAAGGCTCTCGTGGTATGGGTATGGAAGAGATCGTCAACGCCTTGGCCGTACCGGAAAGCACCACGGATCCCAGGACCTCTCCTGGGCAGGGGCAGGGCCGGCCATGATCTCCGAGCCCATGTCCTTCGCCCTCACCCTGGCCAGCATCTCGTTTGTTATCGCCGTCATCTGGGGTCCGCCGCTGATTCGTCTGCTCCACCGCTGGCGCATCGGCAAGCAGATCCGCGTCGAGCTGCCCGACAGCCATCGAATCAAGATGGGCACGCCCACCATGGGTGGGTTGATGATTCTCGTCCCCGTCGGCTTGATCACCATCGCCCTCAACTTTGCCAACTTTTTGAGTGGCTTTGAGGCCGGCAAGCAGATCCTTGCCTTCTTTCACTTTGAAGAGGGCAGCACGCTCATCGGCAAGAGTATCTTGCTGCCGCTGCTGGTGATGACCGCATTTGGTGCACTCGGTGCTCTCGACGATCTCATGGAGGTGCGCGGTTGGTTCGGCGGAAAGGGGCTGCGCGCCCGCACCATGTTCCCCCTCCAGTTCGGGCTGGCCCTGTTGGCTGCGATCGGGCTCTACCATCCCGATTTTCTCGCCCTGAGCCAGATAGCCATCCCTGGCGTGCGAGAGCTGGTCGACATCGGGCCATGGTACATCCCCCTTGCCACGCTCGTCATCGTCTGGACGGCAAACGCCGTGAACCTCACCGATGGGCTCGACGGCCTCGCCGCCTCCATTGGCGTCGTCACCTTTCTCGCTTACGGCATCATCGCGTTCCTCCAGACCCAGTTTCCGCTCCTCTCCTTTGCCTTTACCATGGTCGGGGCCCTTTTTGCTTTTCTCTGGTTCAACAGCCATCCGGCCTCCCTGATCATGGGTGGCATGGGTTCCCTTGCCCTGGGTGCCACGCTCGCCGTCGTCGCACTCATGTCGTTTCAATGGCTCCTCCTTCCGATCATCGCCCTTATCTTTTTCGCCGAGGCGGGCTCTGTCGTTATCCAGGTCGGCTTTTTCAAGCTCAGTCGCCGGCTCACAGGCGAAGGTCGGCGCGTGTTCAAGATGACGCCGCTCCACCACCACTTCGAGCTGCTCGGCTGGAGCGAGACCCACGTTACCCAGCGGTTTTGGATCAGCGCCGTCATCACGGCGATGTTGGGCATTGCCCTCGCACTGCTGTGAAAGGGGAGCGCGACCGGTGACAGGGAACAGGGATCAGGCAGCCTACAAGCCACCCCTGCGACTGCGCTTTCTGGTCGTGGGGCTTGGCCGCGAGGGCACGGCCGTGGCGCGCTTTCTTGCCCAACGCGGCGCCGCTGTCACCGTGACAGACACACGCCCCCCCGAAGCGCTGCGCGCGGCCGTCGCTCAGCTCGCCGGTCTCGACCTGTCCTTTGCCCTCGGTGAGGGTGACCACCCCCCTACCCTGCTCGACGAGGCCGACGTTCTGGTTGTCAGCCCGGGAGTCCCCCTCGACATTCCCTTCCTCGTCGAGGCTCGGCGTCGTGGTCTACCCCTGAGCAGCGAGACACGCATCTTTGCCCGCAGCTGTCCCGCGCCGGTCATCGGCATCACCGGCTCAAGCGGCAAGACCACCACCACCGCACTTGTTGGCGAGATGCTGCGTGCCGCCGGGCATCGCACCTGGGTTGGCGGCAACATCGGCCGCCCGCTCATCACCACCGTCGACGAGATCACGCCCACCGATCGGGTCGTCGTCGAGCTCTCCAGTTTCCAGCTCGATCTCTTGGGGTCCTGGCCCGACGCGTATCGTCGCCCTCCCATCCATAACGCACTGACCGATCCGGCCGGTTGGAGCCCCCACATCGCCGCCATCCTGAATATCAGGCCCAACCACCTCGATCGACACGGCACCCTGGCCGCGTACACCGCTGCCAAGAGGAACATTGTCGCCCATCAGCAGCCCGGCGACGTCGCTGTGCTCAACCTCGACGACCCCACCCTGCGCGAGATCGCCCGGGACCTCGAACAAGACGTCGCCTGGTTTAGCACGGAGCAGCCTGTCGAGCGCGGTGCCTATCTCAGGCGAGGGGATTCTCGTCACGATGACGAGTTGGTTCTCCGCGACGATCAAGCGCAAACCGTCATTTGTCAGCGCGCCGACGTGCTCCTCCTCGGCGAGCACAACCTCGCCAACGTGCTCGCTGCGTGTGCGGTGGCCCATACCGCCGGCGTGCCTGTCGGCCCTATCCGCCAGGCAGCCACCACCTTCCGCGGCGTGGAGCACCGACTTGAGCTGGTACGCGAGCGCAATGGCGTCCGCTGGTATAACGACAGCATCGCCACCGCTCCCGAGCGCGCCGTCGCCGCTCTGCGCTCCTTCGACGCCCCTATCATCCTCCTCGCGGGCGGGCGCGACAAGCACCTGCCCTGGGAGGATATGGCACGCCTTGCCTGGCACAAGGCACCGCACATCATCCTGTTCGGCGAAGCAGCGCCGGCCATCGAGCGCGCGCTCGCGGCCACCCGCCCGGATAAACCCGATCCTCACGGTCCAGGAGGTCACCAGCACGCCGAGGTGCACACGGCCGGATCCTTGGCGCGTGCCGTCGCGCTTGCAGCACAGCTCGCCCGGCCAGGCGACGTCGTCCTCCTGTCGCCTGGCGGCACCAGCTTTGACGCATACACCGACTTTGTCGAGCGCGGTGAGCACTTTCGCCGGCTCGTCGAAACATTGGAGTGAGGCATGGCCCAGAAAACGGATAGCCAGCGTGAACCCCGTGCCTGGATGGGAAAACCTGATTGGATCCTGCTCGCCGCCACGACGGGGCTGCTTGCCATTGGCTTGATGATGGTCTACAGTGCTACGTCGGATCTCGGTTACCGCGAGTATGGCAGCGCCGCCCACTTTTTCAAGCGACAGATGCTTTGGCTCGCGATCGGCACCGTTGCCCTGGCGATCGCTTCCCGCGTGCCCCACTACATGCTGATGAAATTTTCGATCCCGCTGATGGCAGTGACGCTCGCGACGCTCCTCATCCTCGTCTTTTTCCGAGAGGGCCGCCTCCTGTTCGATCAGTCGGTGTCGCCTGTGGAAATGGCCAAGCTGGCTACCATCGTCTACATTGCCCACTGGCTGTCGTCCAAATCCGACGTGTTAAGCAAGGTGCCATATGGCCTTCTTCCTTTCACGATCATGGTCGGCGTGGTAACCGGCCTGGTCGTCGCCCAGCCTGACCTGTCAGAAGCACTGGTCATCATCCTGGTCTCGGTGGCCATGTTCTTTCTGGCGGGAGCCGACCTGCTGCAGTTCACCATCGGCATCCTCGGCGGCGGCGCCGCGTTTGCGTTTGTCATTACCCGCCTGCCCCACGCTATGGAACGCCTGGCGCCATACCTCAGCGAGCTGCGCGACCCGCTGCACAGCAGCAACCTTCAGCTCAGCCAGGGTCTGATCGCGCTCGGCAGCGGTGGTATCTTTGGCCTCGGGCCCGGCAGTGGGCGCATGAAGTACCAGTGGCTGCCCGCGGCGCACACCGACAGCATCTTTGCCATCATCGGCGAGGAGCTCGGCCTGGTCGGCTGTCTCCTGCTGATCGGCCTCTTTGTGCTCCTCACCGTCAGGGGTTTGCGCATCGCTTCACTCGCACCCGACGCGTTTGGGCGCCTGCTCGCAGCGGGCATCACCTGCTGGATCGCCTTCCAGGCATTGATCAACATGGCCGTGGTCACAGGCACGATCCCCTTCACCGGCATCGCGCTGCCCTTCATCAGTGTCGGCGGGTCGTCGCTCATCATGTGTATGGCCGGCGTCGGTATTCTGCTCAGCGTGTCGCGCACCATTCCAGACCAGGCCCGCCTGCCCGCGCAGACGCACCAGCCGCGACAGGCGCAGGGGCCTTTGACGCGTGTAGAGCCGGATACACGCGCCGGAAGAACTCGAGTTGGGGCTGTGCCGGGGCACAACCTGGCGGAACAGGAGTCGGCATGAGGCTTATCGCATCGGGCGGCGGTACCGGGGGCCACGTCTATCCTGCCCTCACCGTCATCGACGCCCTCGTAACCGGTGCTGGTGGCTCAGAGGGTCGCAGGTCCGTGCCCGACGCGGGTGCGCACGAACCACTGCCTGCTCTCTCCCCCACCGACGTGCTCTGGATCGGCAGCCGCGGCGGAATGGAAGAAGAGCTGGTCCAGCGCGCCGGGATCGAGTTCGCCGGTCTGCCCGCCGGTGGCGTGCGCAGTGTCGGTGCCGCGCTCGCTCTCCGCAACGCCGCCCAGATTGCCGGCAGTGTCGGCCGCGCACGCGGGCTGATTCGCCGCTTTGCACCCGACGTCGTGCTCATCACCGGTGGGTATGCCTCCGTCGCCGTCGGACTTGGCGCGTGGCTCGAGCGCGTCCCGATCGTCATCTACCTACCCGACGTCGTGCCCGGGCTCGCCATCCGCTTTCTGAGCCGCTTTGCAGCCCGCATCGCCGTCACCAGCGAAGCATCCTACCAATTCTTCCCGCTTGACAAGGTGGTCGTCACCGGCTACCCCGTGCGCCGGGAGGTGTACGAGGTGTCTCGGGCCGAGGCACGACAGGTGATGGGCCTCGACGCAGAAGGGCGCGTGCTGCTGGCATTTGGCGGCAGTCGTGGCGCGCGCAGCATTAACCGTGCGGTGACCGCCGGGTTGGGCAAGCTGTTGGACGCTGCTCAGGTTGTGCACCTTAGTGGGCGCCTCGATGCGGGTTGGGTGGCGACGGCCACCAACCGCCTACCCCAGGGCCAACGCGCACGCTACCATCCCTACGAATACCTGCACGACATGCCGCGTGCCCTGGCTGCCGCCGACCTCGTCATCGCGCGGGCAGGCGCCGCGACGCTCGGCGAGTTTCCCGCGGCGGCCCTGCCTTCCATCCTGGTCCCCTACCCCCACTCGGGCCAGCACCAGGTACCCAACGCGGCACATCTGGCCGAAGCGGGGGCAGCCGTCATACTCGACGATGCTGACCTGGCTGAAAAACTGGTGCCCACGGCGCTGCGCCTGCTGTCCGACGAGCAGGCACTCGCAGAAATGCGACAGGCTGCCCGGTCGCTGGCCCGCCCCGACGCAGCGGTGGCCATTGCACACGTGTTGTGGCAGGTGGCCGGCGCCAGGCAGGCGCGTGGCACAGGAGCAAGACTGTGATCCCTGTCGAGTACCTCTGGATCGCACTGATTATCGTGTTTGGCTTTGTCGGATCGGCGCGCGGCCTGAATCGCGAGCTCGGCGTGACCACCATCCTCCTCCTCAGCCTGTTCGTGCTCAAGTTTGGATGGGAGCGTGTCGGGGAGCGCATCACAGGCGCGGTAGGCAGCCGCCTCTCTGCTGACATGGTCGAGGCATTCTTCTATATTATCGTTATTGCCTTTGTAGCCTTTATCTCGTACGAGGGCGTCAGCCTCTCCTTTCCCGTCCGCCAGCAGCGTGGCGTGGCCAAGGGAACATTCGGACTTCCGGGGGGGCTTCTCAACGGCTACCTGATCATCGGCACGATCTGGGACGTACTCAACCAGGCCAGGTATCTGGGACTCCAGGTCCCCTACGGATCGAGCGGGACCACGATTGCCATCGCCGATCACCTCACCCAGTTACACAACGCGATAGCCCCGTACCTGCCGATTACCTTTATCAACGAATTCGTGTTCCTGATCCTGGGCATGATCCTGCTCCTGGCCATCGTGCTCAAGTAGGTATAGGACAATGTCTGGCTACTCTCGCGACACACACGTTCACCTGATAGGCATTGGCGGCATTGGTCTATCGGCCATCGCGCGCGTGCTGCACGGCTGGGGGCACCCTGTCACGGGCTCTGACAGGCAGGCCTCCCCGCTCACAGAGGCGCTGGCGGCGGAAGGCATTGGCGTGCGCATCGGCCACGAGGCGGGGCACGTGCCTGATTCCGGCCTGGTCGTCGTGTCATCTGCTGTGTCAGCCGATAACCCCGAGGTGATCGAAGCCAGGCGCAAGGGCCTGCCGGTACTCAAACGTGAGCAGTTCCTGGCCGCGCTGACTGCCGGGCATGAAACGATCGCCGTCGCCGGGACGCATGGCAAGACGACCACCACTGCCATGATCGCCTGGATCTTGTTTCAGGCAGAGCTCGATCCTACCTTTGTCGTGGGCGGCGTGCTGCAGAATCTGCACACCAACGCGCGTGCAGGCGCCGGCCCCTACTTTGTAATCGAGGCCGACGAGTACGATCGCGCGTTTCTGGGACTGACACCGTCTATTGCCGTGCTGACGGCGCTGGAGCACGACCACCCTGACTACTACCCCACATTCGCCGAGATGCGCTCCGCCTATGCCGCCTTTATAGAACGCCTGCTGCCGGATGGCCTGCTTGTCGTGTGCGGCCACGATCGTGATGCACTGGCGCTGGCGGTCGAGTCCACCTCGGGGTCGGATGCCATCGGCAAGCCGCGAGGCGAGCACTCTAAGTTCCAGAGGGTGACGACGTACGGCTTGACGAGCGAGTGGGACTGGTGGGCAGACACGATGAACGTCAGCCCAAGCACCCTCACACCACGTATAGAGGCGCCGGAGATGGGTAGTAGTGCCGTGTTCGAGGTGTGGCACAAGCAGTTCCACCTCGGCCCATGCGCGCTTCAAGTACCTGGTGAGCACAATGTCCTCAACGCACTGGCCGCCATCGCCGCCACTGCGGCTGCGGGCGTGCCCTTTGGCACCGCGGCCGCGGCACTCACCCGTTTTCGTGGCACCGAGCGGCGATTTGAGGTGAAAGGGCAGGCGGATGGCATCACCGTCGTCGACGACTATGCCCACCATCCCACGGCCATCCAGGCAACGCTCAAAGCCGCCAGGCGCAAATACCCCAACCGATCACTCTGGGTCGTCTTCCAGCCCCATACCTACAGCCGCACGGCAGCGCTCCTCGACGCCTTCGCGGGTGCGTTTGAAGAGGCAGACCACGTACTCGTCACCGAGATTTACGCGGCCCGCGAAGTAGACAGCCTTGGTGTGTCGGGTAGCGACCTGGTTGCCCGCATGTCACACCTTGACGCCCGTTTCGTACCGGGGTTGGACGACGCAGTAGAGCTTTTGCTGCGCGAGATCGCGCCCGGCTCCGTCGTGCTCACCCTTGGTGCCGGCACGAGCTACCAGGTCGGCGAGCAGTTGCTCCATCGCCTTGCACAGCGATCGGAGCCGAGCACGCAGGAAGGTGAGGTGAATTGATGGTCGCAAGTAGAGATTCAGCGCTCAAGCTTCAAAACGCTGGAATCATGAGTCGGAGGTCGGGGATTGCCAGTCAGGATTCGGGGATCGAGATTCGCGACGTGGGGACTGGCACAGGCGTGGGCCGCGGCACATTGGCCGGCCGGCTGGAGTTGGTGAGGCGGCGCAAGCTCGCTTGCCTGGGCCAGGCCTCGGCACCCAGGCGCCGGAGTGGTTGAGACGTGACCCCGGCACTGGTCGACGCGTTGCGCCGTGAGCTTGGCTCTCACGCCGTCCGCGTCGCTGAGCCACTCGCGCGCTACACATCGCTGCGCGTCGGTGGCCCGGCCGATTTGCTCGTTCTGACCGGCGACCTGGCGACGTTGCGCCGCGCTCTGTCGCTCGCCTGGAGCCACGATCTACCCTGCCGGGTGTTGGGCGGCGGGTCAAACGTGCTCGTGAGCGACGCCGGGGTGCCTGGGCTGGTCATTCTCAACAGGGTGCGCGGAATCGAGTTCGGCGCAGACAGGGTGTGGGCCGGCAGCGGTACCTCGCTCGCGACGCTCGCGCGCCGTGCTGTCGATCAGGGCCTGCGTGGGCTCGAGTGGGCCACAGGGATCCCTGGCAGCGTGGGTGGCGCGGTGGCCGGCAATGCCGGCGCCTGGGGCGGCGACGTCGCCTCGGTCCTCGTCGAGGCGCGGATGTTGGTGCCCGGCCAGCCCCACACCCGGACTGCCGCCGAGGCGCACTGGACACCCGAGCAGTTTGATTTCGGCTACCGCACCAGCGTGCTGCGCCGTGCCAGCCGGCAGGCGGGTGGCACCCCGCAGCCGGTAGTTCTCTCCGCAGCCTTTCGCCTGGAGCCGGGCAACCCGGCCGAGCTGGCAGAGCGTGTCTCCGAGATCGCTGCCACGCGCCGAGCCCGCCAGCCGCAGGGTGCGACGTGCGGATCGGTGTTCAAGAATCCGCCCGGTGACTATGCGGGCCGCCTCATCGAGGCGGCAGGCTTAAAGGGCACCTCCCAGGGCGCTGCCGCCATCTCGCCGGCGCACGCCAACTTTGTCGTCAATCTTGGCGGCGCCACTTCTGCCGACGTCAAGGCACTGATC
>DATHUZ010000027.1:0-6613 GCA_035461725.1 Anaerolineae bacterium | reverse complement strand
CCGGAGCGTTGAGCTGTATCCAGCGCGAGCCAGGATCGCCGGTTCTCGTCCAGTGTTAATAAAACAACAGTATCGCTTGCTCGGGGAACCTGCCCAGGCAAGCGGTGGGTGCAGGCTACTCTGCTCGGCGGCGCATCTCCCGCGCACGGGTTTTGATGTCCTGGAAAAACTCGCTCTCGGTAATCTCTTTGACCTCTTGCTGGCGCTTCGCCTGGTTGATCTCGATCTTGAGGTCGGCAATCTCCTTGCGCAGCTCATCTTCACGCTGCCGAACCTGGGTCGCCATGCGCGCAAACTCGGCGGCCAGTGCCGCCATCGTCTTGTCGCGGTAGCGGCCTTCGGGCGCCACCACCCCCTCATAGTCGCCCTCGGCGATCCGCTTCACCCAGCCCTGCACCTCGTCCAGGAACCCGGTCGTCTCGCGGTACTGCCCGTTGGCCATGCGCCCCACCCACTCACGCACTTCGCCCAGGAACTCGGTCGTGTAGCGGATCCGATCGTTCAGCCCCGACATTACCCCCAGCGCGACGTCCTCGTTGCGCAAGAGCGTGCGAAAATCGCTGCCGTCGAGCACCAGCACCTGCGTCGGCTCGACGGCGCGCGCGCTCAACGTACGCGGCTGAAAGTCGATCAGCGCCATCTCGCCCAGCGTCTCGCCCCTGCCAAAGATGCGCAGCGGCCGCTCGCGATCCACGTCTGGGGCAGATGCCATGTTGCCCGCGGGCTCATAGATGGCGACCGCGCCCTGCTTGACGATGAACAGCTCCTCACCCGCGTCGCCCTTCTGAAAAAGAACCTCGCCCGCCGCGTAGCTGCGCTCTGTACAAGCTGCCGTCACCTGCGCCAATGTCTCTGCCGGCAGCCGCTCAAATAGTGCCACGTTCTGCAACAGATCCTGGCCCATGCCTATCCTCCTCTGCCTCATACACCTCATTCACGGCTGTAAAGATGACCGGGATTTCATTCCTGGCACGATCCCCGCTGGCCATCTCTGCCACTATGCTTACAAGTCGGGCGATCTCGCCTCCGGACCCGGTGCCCCTCCTTGCCGCTCCGTCGCGTCGCCATTCGTCTTCTACCTCGCCGGCGAGCGAGCGCGCACACTCGATCCACTCCGGTGCCCGCCTCTCTCCGGTCCGCGCCAGGAGCCAGGCGAGCGTGGCCGCCACGGCGAGGCGATCGACCGTCGCGCACACGCTTGGCCGGCCGGGCTCACCGGCCCGGTCGTCCATCGTCGCCCATGCCAACTCTACCCGCGCCCGCGCCTCATCCTCTCGCCCGCTGCCGGCCAGCGCCAGGGCCAGCCGCCACGACAGCCTGGGGATGATGGCCCGGCCCGAATCCTCTTCTCCGTTCCCTGGCTCTCGTTCTGCTGCCGCCGCCGCCTCGCGCACTGTCACCGCTTGGCCGTACGCGGTGGCCGCCGCCGCGAAATCACCTGCCAGCAGATGGGCATCCCCCTGTTCGACACACAGCGCTTCTTGCAGCGTGGCCACGGCTGCCGTCTTTGCCTCATCAGGCAGCTCCACCAGCGCCGCGAGTGCGCGCGCACAGTCGGAAACAGCACGGCCGTAGGCGTAGCGTGCTCGTGCTCGCCGCGCCGACTCGAGGAAACAGCGCGCTGCCGGCTGTAGCTGCCCCGCCAGCTCGTAATGGTGCGCCAGCAGTGCCACCTCGGTGCCGGGCAGCGTCGCCAGGTGTGCGGCCAGGGCCGCGTGCAGCCCGCGCCGGCGGGCAAAGGGATGGCTCTGATAGATCACCTCGCGTACCAGCGCCTGCTGGAAAGTGTAGGTCCGATCGCCCCCGTTCTCGCCACCCGACAGCAGCTCGCCGGCGACCAGGACCGACAGCATGTCGTGGGTGGCGCTGCTCCGCCCCGCATTTTCCTTCGTGGTTACCACGCCCGGCGGCTCAAGCAGCACGTCCACCTCGCTTTGCCTGAACACATCGCCGGCCACCGCTGCCACGCGTGCCGCCTCGCGCGGCCCTGCCGGCAGCGCGTCGACACGGCTCAGGATCAGGCCGGCAAAGTACCCGAGGCCATCGTCCAGGCTGGCCACGATCTCGGCGCAGCGATCGGGTTGGCGCACCAGCACGCGCACCAGCTCTTTGAGGAACAGAGGGTTACCACCACTCCGTCGATAGAGCGCGGCAGCCAGCGCCTCATCCACGCCCGCCAGGTACTCGGGAGCCTCCGCCCCGAGCCACTGCTGTGCCAGGTGCGCCGTCTCTGCGGCGTCGAGTGGATCGAGTTTCAATACGCCCACAGCAGGCGTGGCCGCTTCGGACCGCGCCGCGTCCACTTCGGACCGCGCCGCGTCCGCTTCGGACCGCGCCGCGTCCGCTTCGGACCGCGCTGCGATCGGCTCGAGCCACGCACCGTCGTCCAGCCGCCCTGCCACCACGAGCAGCACGTCCGTGCCGGCCAGCCGGTTCAGCAGCAGCTCGAGGAGGGCGCGCGACGCGCCGTCGAGCCACTGCGCGTGATCCACCACGAGCACCAGCGGTTGTGAAGTCGATGCCCGCTGTATCACCTCAGCCAGCGCCTCTCCAAGGCGTGCCTGCTGGCTCGCCGCCACCCGCTCCTGCAGCCGGTGCCACATCCGCTCGCCGGCGACACTGCCCGGCGGACTGCCGGCAGCGGTGCGGCGGGTGCGTGCCAACTGCCACACGTCGACAGTCGCCTCGCCCCCATTTCCACCGCCCGGCGCCCCTGCGTTCGGGGCTCGCTCCTGCTCCTCGACCCGCTTCTCGAGGCGTGAAAAAAGCGTGGGACCGGCCGCCTCCTGCCCACTCGCCGCCTTGCCTACCGCGGCCTGATCCATCGCGGGAACACCCATCAAGGTCGCGAGTGCCGGCCCGTGGTCTGCCCTCTCCACGCCCAGGCGGTCGAGCGCGTTGAGCAGCCGGCGCTGGCGCACCGCCCCATTGTCGCGCACGGGGTCGCGTGGCGGCACGTCGAGCAGGTCGTGCAGCAGCGCGCACCAGGCAGCATAAGGCGGGGCCGCGTACCCGCGGCATTCGACGGACACGGTTCGCGCACCTCGCTCTTTGGCGTGCCCGGCCAGCGCCTGGGCGAGACAGCTCTTGCCCACGCCCGCGGCGCCGCCGATCGCCAGCACACCGCCTCGCCCGGCCAGGGCGGCGTCGAGCAGCCGCTGCCCCATCGCCAGCTCGCGCACCCGCCCCACACACCAGGCACCTGTCACTGCCACGCCTGGGGGCGTGTCCGCGCACTCGGCCCGCGCCTCAAAGATCTCTACCTCGTCGTGCTTGCCCTTGACCCGGATCGGCGACAGGGCAGTGAAAACAAATCGATCCGCCACCGCGTCGCGCACGGGCCTGCTGACCAGGATCTGGCCCCACTGCGCCGCACCCATCAGCCTCGCGGCCAGGTTCACGTCATCTCCCATCACCGTGTACTCGCGGCGCGTGTTCGATCCTGCCTGCCCCGCGAACGTCAGTCCACAGGTGATGCCGATCCGGTGGCGCACGCCTCTCCCGCCTGCTTCGCCCGCACCATCCGCGCGCCTGTCACCCCCGCCCTCATCCAACCGGGACCGCGCAGCACGCCGCTGCCGCCGCTCGTCGAGTGTGACGAGTGCCTCATTCATCGCCAGGGCGGCACCCACTGCCCGCGCCGCGTCGTCCTCGTGCGCTACCGGTGCCCCGAACAGGACGAGCATCTTGCTCCCACCGCCATACGGATCGACCCGCGCCACCACGCCCCCGCGATCCGCGATAATGCGGTGCATGGTGCGAAAGTAGACGTCGAGCAAGCGGGTCGCTTCGCGCACCGCGCCGGCCGCCTCCACCGGCCCGGCATCTGCTGGCGGCAGCAACTGCTCGGGCCCGGCGATGCTGACAAACATCACGACCGCCGGCCGGTACTCGCTCTCCACTCGCCGCCGCGCCGCGCCGGCAACGATCCGATCGACCAACTCTGGCGCCAGAAAGGGCACCAACCCATCGATCTGGCGCACGATGACTTCCATCTGCGCCGCCACCGCGTGATGGCTGGCCCCCCAGGGAAGCGTCCCTCGTGCGCGCCGGCTCTGCACCGGCACGTCAAAATCGCCCGGCCCGCTTCCTGCCTCCTGGTCCGGGCAGGAGACGAGCCGGAGCGTATAATAGCCCGCCCCATCCTCCACGGCCGTCGCCTGCCAGCACATTCCCTGCCCCACCGGCCCGGCGAGCAGGCCGGCCGTCGCGGCATCAGCCACCACCTGCCCTGCCGCCGCGTGCGACTCGGCCGCCATCATCCGCGCCACCGCCCCGCCGAGCAGGAAATACTCCATCCGCTCCCGATCCCCCACGGCTGCCGCCAGGCAGTCACCCGTTCCGATGCCGATCTTGATCCGAAGAGCGCCGGCCTCTGCCCCTGCATGGCTCACCAGCCCACCCATCGCCTCCATCATGCGCACCGCGGCGCGCGCTGCTGCCTGTGCGGTAGCCTGGTGCCAGGCCCCCTCTTCAGCCCCAGCCCCGCCCACGCCAGAGGCCACAACCCCACCTGGACGGTGCCCGGGCCCGCCGTCTTCCGGCGGGAAATAGGCCAGGAGCGCGTCACCCGCGAACTTGATCAGCACCCCGCCCGAGCGCGACAGCACGTCCAGCATGGTCGTCATATAGGCGTTGATCAGCGTCGTCAGGCGCTCGGCGCCGTCGGCGTGCATGGCCCACTGCTCCGAGAGTGCTGTAAAGCCGCTCACGTCGGAAAAAAGAAACGCGCCGCTCAGCAGCCGGCCGTCCACCTGGCCCGCGATTGGCCGGCGCATCTTTTGTTGCACCAGGTGAGCCGGCAGGTAGGTGCTCACCAGGAAGAGGAGCGATCTCAGCCGTTCCTGCGCGCTGAGGAGTACGCCCCGGCGTGGTACGGCGGCCGGCGCCCCGGCCGGCACCTCGGCACACGTGAGCTGCTGCCACACAGAGGGGGGTAGATAGCGCTGCGCGCTCGTCGGAATCGTCACACCTGGCCCGGCCGGTTCTCGCTCGGGTCGCCCGGCAGTCACCGATCCCACTTTGCCCTCCCTGTCAGGCACGGGCACGTCCCCTCTTTCCCTCCATGCACCCGAGGCGTCGAATCATCTCACCCCTTACTGTTCGCGCTCGCGCAGCCGCCGGGCCCGCTCGCGAAGCTCCTGGAAATAGTCCGTCTCGGTGATCTCGGCCACTTGCTTCTTGCGCTTTGTCTCGTCGATCTCGATCTTGAGGGCGTGCACCTCCTCGCGCAGTGCCGCCTCTCGCGCTTGTGAAGCGGTCAATTCGTTGATCGTGCGCTGCAGCTCCTGGTTCGTCCTCCCCAACTGGCGATAGAGGAGCGAGTTGTCGAGCACGATCGCCGCCTCGTGCGCAAAGATCGTCAGCGTATCCATCAGGTCGTCGCTGAACGCCGCGTCCCGCCGGCTGCCGAGTGCCAGCAGGCCCGACACCCGGTTCCGGCTCTTGAGGGGTAACAGTGTGAACGAGCCCAGATCCCGCGCCTCTCCGCCCCGTGCCGGCTCCACTGGGCCGGCAGCGGCCTCCAGCGCGCTCAGATCTGCATCCAGGCTGTGCACGTCGCACGCCTCCTGCAAGCGCCGGCGCGCCTCACTCAGCGACCCGGGCGTGATCGGCGCGGTGACCTGCACGCGCGTATAGCCCGGCTTGTCACGGATGATGAGCACCGCCAGTGAAAAGTCGACCACCTTGGCCAGCAGGTCGAGGACGGCCGTCACCGTCTGATCGAAATCGAACATCTTGACCGCGAGTGAGCCGAGCTCGTTCACAATCGTCGACTGAAAGAGCCTGGCGTCGAGCAGCGCGTTCACCTGCTCCAACACCCCGATCTCACTCACGACGCGGCCCTCGCGCCCCTGGTCGGGCAGGCCGGCGGGCCGCTCGCGCTTCTCTCCTTCGGCCAGCAGCGCCTGGACCCGGTCGAACAGCGTCTCGTCTTCCAGGTCCTTCACGACGTATTCGTCGGCCCCCGTCGCCAGCCCCCAGAAGCGATCCGAAGCCTGGTCGCGTGAGGTCAGGATCAGGACCGGAATGTGGCTCGTGGCCCGATCGGCCTTGATCAGCCGGCAGACCTGGTACCCGTTCATCTTGGGCATCTCGATATCGAGCAGGATCAGGTCGGGGCGCACGGCATACGTACGCTCGATGGCTTCGATCCCATCCGTCGCCACCGCCACCTCGTAACCCATCGTGCTGAGCATAAACTTCATAATCTCCACGATCGTCGGGCTGTCATCTGCGACCAGAATTGTCCTCGATTCACTCATTTCTTGTCTCACTCCCGTCCATTCGATACTCGGGATTCGCATTTGGATCTCGCGACGTTGCTCCGCACCCGCCCTGCCTGGTGCGTTACGGTGCCGCCCTGCCCAGCAGGCTCGCCACCGTCGTCGTCAGGTCCTCCTGGTCAAACGTCCCCTTGACGATATACGCGTCGGCGCCGGCATCCAGCCCGCGCCGGCGGTCCTCCTCCTTGTCGCGCGACGACACAATGATGATCGGCACCCGTTCATAGCGCGCGTCTTCTCGCAGCCGCGCGGTGAGCGATAGCCCATCCAAACGCGGCATCTCGATGTCGACGATCAGCAGATCGTAGAACAGATCTTCCTTGCAT